>JAZSOL010000297.1:0-2652 GCA_045536915.1 Clostridia bacterium | reverse complement strand
CCATCTATTGGATTCTTTAATTTTGGGTTCAACAACATCTCCGGCACCTTCAAGCGAAATAAACTGAATACTTACACTATTTCCGTTTGGATATGTTTCCGAATATATTGTTTCTATAAAATCGTCTGTTAAATCTTCAAGATCGATAGATAAACATTCTTCTATCATTTCTATTTGCGAATCGAATTCCATTCCTGCCATCTTTAAAAGATTTCCTCCTACTAATTTATTGCAACCGCATAAAGAGATTATTAGTAATATAACAAAAGCAGATAATATTGTTTTCTTCATAGTTACACCTCACTTTTTCTCATTATACCACACTGCCGATTTAATGTAAATATTTTTGCAAAATACTGTGTCCTATATTGACAGCAGCAGAGGGCTTCATATTAGGCGGTGGTGCCAAGATGTTTACAATAGCAGGACCGGTCATCGTCTACGGTACCGTGGCGAGTGTGGTGTATGGAATTATATATTGGATAACAACCCTGTTCTAAAATAATAAAAGAAGGCAAATTCTTGCCTTCTTTTAAAAACAGGATTTACTGCCTTAAGACAGCTTGATTTGTATATGGGCGATGCTATGCTTGGGTAAAACAACCTTTTGTAAAACCATATCACTTTCCAAAGGCAGTGTGCTTTGTTCGAACACGGTATTAGGCACCACATCATCGGAAAAATAAAGCGTTGCGTTGGTAATGATTCCCGGGTTGGAGAAATAAAAGGTCTTATTTTTGTCAAATGTTCTATTGATGAACGTGCAATTTAAAACATCCTCTTTCAGTGTGGCAATCACATCATCCTGAAGTGCGCAAACCTTCCCGTTTGCGTGATGCTTCATAATGGAAAAAGCCTGCCCCGTGGGAGTAAGGCTTACTGTGTCGGGATGAACTTGAATCGCTCCTTCATTTACAGATTCAAAATGACAGCACAGCGCAACTCCATACTGGTCGGCGTTCATAAACATCATATTCAAAAATGATGCTGCAAAGATCCCTTCGGTCACACTACCGCCTCTATACCAGGCATACCATGCATTCCACTCATCGAACGATATTTTAATGTCATCATCCCGCAACATGGTACGCAGCATTTGAATTCTCGGTAAATACTCGGTATATACCTTGTCAATGTAAGTATAGTACTCTTCTTTGCGTTTTTTAGAATCAATGTATTCAGGATAGGGAGAGGCATAATGATGTAAGGATACGTTCGGCACGATATCCTTTAACACTTTTGCAGAATAATTTACCCATTCTTCCCGGGGGTAAATACCGGATGAGCATAGGGTAAGCGTTGGCGATATCCGCAACATTTCGTTCGCATGGAAACGGGCAATTTTTGAATATTCAGTCGGAGAATTCGGGCCTTCCATGTGGCCGTATCCAAATTCGTTGCCAAGTGACCAAAATTGAACATTATAAGGTTCGCTGTGTCCATTTTTTGCACGCAAAGCACCATACGGCGTATCCTTGCTTCCGTTACAGTATTCAACCCATTGCGCACTTTCTTCCGGAGTGTCCCAGGCAGGATTGATCGTTATAAAAGGCTCAGCACCAATCTCACGACAGAGTGCGACAAAATCATCCGTGTTGATTTCGTGAAAATCATAGCCATGCGTATGTGGCTGTGTTTCAAGCCCCTGATATGACTGAAACGGAGCACGTTTGTCCCGAGGCAGTAGGCCGTCTTTCCAACTATATTCCCCTGCAAAGTTGCCGCCCGGCCAACGCAATAATTTGATTCCGATCTCCTTCATTTTTTCAATAACGTCAGGACGCATACCCCTGAAGTTATTCGTTGGCATCAAAGAAATGGCGCCGATGTAAATTGTGCCCTGTGTGGTAAAAAAGATTTCAAGCACAGCATCAGCATCCGATGTATCCGGAATCAAAACGGTTTGATATGAGGAAAAATCGCCACTTCGAATCAGAAACTGATGTTGGCAATAAATCACCCCAAGCGAAGAAACGAGTCGGACGGTGATCGTTGTGTCCTCAAATGCTTTGGCAACTATGCCAAAATCATACTTTTCATTTGCTCTCAGAAAGATGTTTTTTTGACCGATACCTGCAGTCGTGTTATTTTGATAATTAGTGACCACCTGCGCATTGCATTCGTGTGCACGTTTCATTTTATAGCCTTCATAATGACAGGTATAGGAGTTTCCAAAGGTTAGATGGGATTGATTTCCTATTCGGAACCAATCCAATGCGCAGCCGTATCTGCCGGGCTTTCCAACAAATTTTCGGTTTTTCAGCATCTGGGCAGATATACCGCCGTTGACACAAGCGCGCGTGTGCTCCAAGTTATCACCGAACAGAAAGGGTGATATATATTTCGTGGAGTCAAAATCAAAATCCACATTCACATCGCAGTTGTAATTCCTGTTCATGTTTTCTTTTTTTATATCAAAAGGCAAATTGGATGAATAACGGGCATCTTTCTCAGTGCCATAAATGATTTCCGACAGCGTTTTGTTGAACAATAAAGCCATATTTTTTAAATTGTCCACATCAGGACACGAAAGCCCTCTCTCCCACTTGGAAACAGCTTTATCAGTAACGGAAAGGTATTGGCCGAGTTCTTTTTGCGACATATTTGCTTTATTTCGCATTTCTTGAATGAATTTTCCTGTTTTTTGTAGAT
>JAZSOL010000148.1:0-1985 GCA_045536915.1 Clostridia bacterium | reverse complement strand
ATCATTACCATACAGTATTGGCAGAGAACAGGGAAACACTTACTCTTATCGGTGAAAAACTGAAAGAAAACGGATTCCTTGCCCCGCTTCAGGAATTTGAACCTGACGGAATTTTCGGGATGTAAAAGATTTTAATACAGTTAATGAAATAGAGGAGAAGTTTGAAAAAAGAAAATTTTAGCACATAGAAAAAATTGTACAGCAAACAAACCATTTTTAAGAGAAAAATCAAAAATGGCTTTACAAAAACGGTATTTTAGGCTATAATTTAAGTAGCGCAGGGTGTCACTGTATATCCTTGACGTTGCAGAATAAAGATAGCCTCCTCCACGGAAACCGTTCTATGTTCCGGCGGAGTGTTGTTAGAGTGAGCGAAAAGCTCGGAATTGTAAGGCTCTTTCTTTTTAAGTATGTTGTATATGGCGGTTAGCAGCATTCTTGCAACGGCAATGATAGCCTTTTTGTGACCTCTGCGTTTTTTTAATGCATTGTACCTTTTGCTAACCTCAGGAAAAGCCTTAGCTCTCACAGCACATAAAGCACATTGAACAAGTAACGGCTTGATATATACACCTGCACGAGAAATTCTGGTAGTCTTTTTCTTACCGGCACTTTCGTTGTTCTGCGGCGTAAGCCCTGCCCAAGAGCACAAATGCTTTGAGGAGGGGAACACGGACATATCCACACCAATTTCCGAAATAACAGCTATAGCGGAAAAGGTTTGAATACCCGGCACCGTCAAAACGAGGTTGAGTTCGTTAATATACTTATCGGTAAGAGAAAGAATGACAGATTCAAGATTCAACTTGCATAAATCAAGATTTTCCATGTGAGAACGGATAATGCGGAGCTTTTCAGCTTGTTGTACACACATATCTCCGTCAATAGCAGACAGTATCTGCTCATTGGTAGCTCTTAAGTGCTTTGTTCTGAAGCGGGAAACATCGTCTATTGTTTCATCTGGATGTGCAAGAATATAGTCAATCAAACCGGTGGAAGCCTTACCAAAAACATCTGAAAAGACATCATCTAATTTAAAATTAGAAACAGTCAAACAGTTTTGAGCACGATTTTTCTCTCCGGTAGTGAAGGCAGTAAGTTTACAGCGATAACGCATTAAATCACGAAGCTGCCTGATGTCAGCCGGAGGAATAAAGCTTCCGTTAACCAAGTCATGTTTAAAAATATCTGCAATCCATTTTGCATCTTTCTTGTCGGTTTTCTTGCCTCTGATAGCCTTGACATATTTGGGATGTGCAAGAACAATATTACACGAAGCTTCAAGAACATTGTAGATGGGTATCCAGTATTTGCCGGTGGATTCCATACAAACATCTTTGCAATTGTTGTCAGCAAGCCAATCACGGCACAAACGCAAATCAGAAGAATATGTAGAAAAACGCTTTGATTTGTAAGAAGTGACGCCACGATTATCAGTAGAAGCAATGCATGCAACAACAAAATTTTTGTGGACATCCATACCACAGCAAATAGGATAGATAATTTTTAACATAATAAACTCCTCTCTATAAATATTGAGGAGAATAAACAGGGACTGGATGTTCATTGAAAAACGAGTAGTCGGTCTCTCCAAAGATAAGTTTACAGGGTTCAATGCCCTACTTATTTGTGCTTGAAAGAACATCCGGCACACATAAAAATACAGTCCAACGGAATGCTGAGCCTACTCACCTCCACGTGCTCTGTAGTGTGTCTATTCTCTTCAAGACAATTATATCAAATATTTAAATGCTATGCTATAGGAATTTGTTTTTCATAACTTTTTGTGCCTTTGAGCGTAGCGGAAAGGAATGGTCATAAAAATGGCAAATAATCTACTGAAATTTATTTCATCGGTTATGAGTTCTGTCGGAAATTCCGGTGGAATGTCTTTAAAGCAAGCAACAAAATGAGCTCCCAATTCTAAAGGCTGCTATAAAATTTTTTGCGATGGACTAAAATATGTTGGCAAGGGCATGAAAAAC
>JAZSOL010000172.1:0-2173 GCA_045536915.1 Clostridia bacterium | reverse complement strand
CCCACGATCTTGAAGTTGCTCTGACGAACGAAATTTCAAAGCTCCAGGACAAATGGGTTTTCGCAGATCATCACGGCGAAACAAGATTCGAAGCAGGCAAAACCGAATCCTATACCAAAAACGGTGTTACCGTTGATGGTGGTGAGGTTCAGCCATGGCTCACATTTGAAGGGAAAGAAATACTTTCCGGAGCACAATTTATCTGCCCGGGAGTTGGTTCAAGCCCCGAAGAGGTTGAAGACGGTCATGCAGCAATGTTTCTTACCAACAACACCTTTGATGGCGATTACGGTCTTTATCACACCATGAACACTTTTGTTCCCGTGTGTAAAAATCATAACATACCAACAATGTTTTATGAGGTGGATATAGGTCACACCCTTACATATGGCCCCGATGCCTTTCACGGTGTTGATACCTACAAGTCATTTTTTGATTTTGCAGGTTATTATGTAAGAGGTGACGCTGTAAAGGTTGCCTACATTTCCCCCAAGGAAACTGCCGCAGACGTTGAAATTTCAGAGAAAATTACAGTCAAGTTCACCGGTGCAGTTTCTGAAGATGAAATCCGGAAGGTAACAGTTGCCGATTCTGAAGGGATTTCATTAAACGGAAGCTGGTCTTCTGTTTTCGGTAATACCGAATGGATTTTCTCGCCAACCGATATGAAAGGCGGAAAAACCTATACGGTCAGCGTTCCTGCAGGCATAAAGGGTGATAACGGCAAGGGGATGGAAAACACATTCACACGAAGCTTTTCAACCAAAAACGAAACATATCTTCCGGCTCAGAGTTCAACTGATTCCGATGATGGAAAATATGTTACAGTTGAAATTCCGGAATTCACATCCGACGAAAATAAATATGTTTTTCGTTTCAGAGCAGAAAATGATGCGGCAAACAAAGCTGAAATATATATGGTTGATTCAGATACAGATGGTTTTTCGCCTCTTGGCACAGTAAATATTGGCGGTGAAGGAATCTATGAGCTGGATATTACCGATGCCGTAGCGCCATTTGCAGGCCGGGTAGTAACACTTTTTGTAAAGCAGACAAAAAATGCCGGAATCTCTCAAATAAGTGCAAATGATTTTGACAGCGGAATCTCAACAGTAAAAGGAGCGGCATATTCAAAGCTTTCGCAATCTGATGCACCCCAAAGCAATTCAAAGGCTCTTAAGGTAGAAATCATAAATACCGGCGATCGGTATGCAAATTTCAAATACTACTCTTCCCCCTCTGTTGCATTTACCTACAATTCGCTCATCAAAGATTCTACTCTTGAAGAATCCGACTACGGAAGAAAATTCAACGTAAGCATGAAAGTTTACGACACGGTTTCCAGAATTCTCCACGTTGAACTCACAAAGTGTACCAGCAAAGAGCAGGACATTGTTGACTACCGGTATCCTGTGTATAACTTCCGCACAAAAGCCGGAGAATGGACAACATTTGACTTTGACTATTCCGTTTACGACATGGAATACGGAAGCATCAGCTCTTCAATACAAAAAGGACTTAAAGTAAGTGCTATGGCTGAGGGAGCTGTTGAATCACCTTTGTATTTTGACGATATAACAGTTACCGAAACCACAACAGATATTTCATTTGCAGATTTTGCAATTGCAGCAAAGGCAGATGGCGGTGCGCCATACAAATCACCAACAGGAGAAAATGTATTTTCTGTGACAGATGCTTCAGGCAATGTCAAGGGCTACAACAGCTATAAGGAAACGCTCTCAGAATACACAAGCGGTCAGAAAATAACACTTAATTCAAACTATACCCTCACAGATGAAGATGTTTCAGATAAGACGGCCGGCTTTGAAAATCTTATCATCGATCTGAACGGCTACACAATTAATTGTGACAATACTGCAAATTCTCTACTTTGGGTTAAAAACACCATTTCTCCAAATTTGAAATCAACCGTAAATATTTCAAACGGCGGAATCAACATAGGCAAAACTCCTCTCATAAGCTATGAGGGATCAGGTGCGCAGGGAGCCGGTAAAAAGGTTGATTTCAACTTTAAAAACATAACATTTGGTGTAAAAAACGGTGCAACCGTGAGAACCTATCTTTTTGCAAAAGAAACCGACTCAGATTCAATAACCAATGTTACTGTAAGAGCAGATAAGTGTATATTTGATATTCCGGATTCAAAAATCCC
>JAZSOL010000278.1:0-4333 GCA_045536915.1 Clostridia bacterium | reverse complement strand
TTATGCTCATCCAGTATGGTTACAACGGATATCTCTCCAAGATTTCAAACCTTTCAAAGCCCGCGAACGAATGGGTAGCAGGCGGTATGCCGATAACCAAAATGATGAACATCGAACGCCGTCACGGCGAAGATAAGCCGGTCATCAAAAAGGCACTTGTTGAGCTTTGCGGTAAGCCGTTTAAATTCTTTGAGGCAAACAGAGACACCTGGGCAATCGAAACCTCATATGTATACCCCGGTGCTATCCAGTACTACGGTCCGGCAGAGGTTTGCGACCTCACAACAAGAACCCTCGCACTTGAAAAAGAATAATTGAATATATAACTCACACAGCCCTCTGGCATTGCCGGAGGGCTGTGTAGTATACGCAATACTTACACAGTAACAGGTCTGTTTATGTTCGCACCGATATCTCGCCGCCGGCAAGCCCCTGATAGTCATCAAGAAAGCCTTCTGCCGCCTTGGATGCACGGAATCCCACCTTATTTCCGTTAAACGAAAATGCAAAGGTCAGATTGCCGATATAATCATCTATAATATTGAAGCGAAGCAGAAGCTGTCTTTCATCCCGCCAGACTCCGGTGCCGACATAACGGTATCCGCGTCCAAGCGGAATTCCGATCACCTCTCCGGAATATTCTGTCTCCGGAAGCTCGCCTTCAAGATATTCACCTAAACCGAAAGAAAGACTTTTCTCTCCGCGTGCATTTTTATAACAGAGCGTACCTTTTCCGTCACAAAACTCAAAAGTCATCCACTCCCAGCCGAGCGAATTTTCGTTAAGGACATATCTTTTCCCGTTTATCTTTTCAATATACATGCTTGTTTTTTCGCCTTTCGGCATATTAAGCGTGAGATTTTTAAGCTTTTCCTTCAGTGCATTATACCCTGCCACATTTTCGGCGAGCGGGGCATCGGCGCATTTTTTTACGAGATGATTTTTCACGGCAGTGAAAAACACGCGCGCGGATTCCGGCTGTTTTCCCTGATTGTCCGCAGTGCAGACAACAAGTAAATCCTTGTCCGGATAGCAGAAAGCGTGCTGATTTCCCATTCCGTTAAAGGCAAAACCGTTCTCTTCGTTACGCCATATCTGATATCCGTAGCCGTGGGTGCTGTATATATTACCGCCATGTCCGTAAACATCAGTATCAATCTGCTTTGCTGTCGCTTCCTTCACAAATTCAGCAGAAATAAGCTGTTCTTTTCCGACCTTGCCACCGTTTAAAAAAATATATGCAAATTTTGCAAGATCAAGCGTGGTGCAAAGAACTCCTGATCCACCCCAAGAATATCCGTCTGGAGACTGTATACAGCGAACATTTTTTGAAAAATCGACCTTATACAGAATCTTTTCGTACAGATAATCCATAAATTTCATACCGGTTACCCGCTCTGCTATAACATCAAGAATAAAGGATGCCGTTGTGTCATAACAAAAGACGGTTCCTGCCGGCTTTTTGGGTGCTGCGGTAAAGAATGATTCCACCCAGTAACGCGTGTTGCGTGCATTTCCCCACAGCGAATATGTAAGCTCAAACGGACTTGCCATAATGAGCAGATCCCGCACAGTGGTTTCACGTGTGTACGGATGCAGATTTTCTTCCGGATACTCCGGAAAATATTTGCAAACTCTGTCGGAAAGAGATATTCTGCCTTCATCAAGAAGAAGCCCGATTGCACCGGCAACAAAGCTCTTGCTTATAGAATACATCCTGTGCCGGAAATCACGGTGAAACGGCTTCCAGTAGCCCTCTGCGGCTATCTTTCCGTGACGTATTACCATAACACTGTGCATATTAAGTCCGTTTTCTTCAAGCTCATCAATAAATGCCAGAATGTCATCCGATGACATTCCGACCGTTTCCGGTGATGCATATGTAAAAATCTCCGCCATTTTTATTTTCCTCCGTGGTATTTGCCGGATTTTGTTATGCTGTGCAGTGCCGCCTCGATAAGCTCGTTATGCGCTTCGCACCGGAACAGATTTTCCATAGCCGCAAGAACGCTTACGTGATACTTTTCCCTCAACTTTTCCGTCTTTGCACGCTCTGCATTGCGCGCATCCGAAAACGCCTCGCCGGAGGTGTCTGTGAGCATCGCAAGATATTCATCTATCATACCGAGGGCGTATTTTTCATAGTTCTCCGCGATAAAACCCGGATTTTTTATTTCTTCACTGCGCTGCATAAATCCGTCAATTATCTCCCTGCTTCCAACGCCCGAGCCTTTATTCTCACGGCAGAGCGGTATGTACTCAACGTCCATTTTCTCGCCAAAGGTTACCTTGAGAATCATACCGGTTTTCCATTCCTCGCGGCTGTATTTATCGAAGATAAAGTTTCCCTGACCGTAGACTATGCGCCCGCCGAGATATTCTTCCTCACACCCGACGCAATGGCTGTGCTGACCTACAACGAGGTCCGCGCCGCACTCAACCATCTTCCTGCATGCCCGCTGTACCTTCGGAGACGGATAACGGTAATGCTCCTTACATCCGTGATATATAACCACAACATAATCGCACTCTTTCCGAAGAGCACGGATATGCTCCGGACCGTCAAACACGTCAAACGGATTTGCACCCGGTTTATTTTCTGCCGCGAGGGTAAACTCGTGCTCGGCACAGTTATAAATTCCTGTCTTTATCCCGTTTTTTTCAAAGATATACGGTTTCGCCGCTTCTTCAATATTTTTCCCCGCACCGATAAACGGAATGCCGTTATCCCACAAAACATCAAACGTAGAAAAAAGCCCCTGCACATCCTGATCAAGCGTATGATTATTTGCAAGCCCGACAAGCGAGGGTTCAAAGCTTTTAAGCCCTTTCACACACCCTGCCGGTGCTATAAGATTAGGTCCGCACTTCACAATCGGTTCTTCTTTATCAGTCAACGGAACTTCGAGATTGAAAAACCTGAAATCCGCATCCTTCATCTTTTCCCACAGCGTATCGCTTATAAGGCTTTCCCTGTCTGCGTTTATAAATTCGGCAAAATTGCTCTCGGTCGGCACCGTATCTCCGCAAATTATCATTGTTACCTTTTTATTCATTTTCGTTTTCTCCTTATAACGCATTTACCACCGATTTAAAATACTCAAAATCCTTCCTTGCGAAATATTCGCGGTCACCCGGCCGCGGTGCTTCAATCCCTATCGGTCCATTAAACCCGACATCGGAAAGCTTTTTCAGATATGTCCGATGGTTAATCTCTCCGTCAGAAAGTGCAGTCGGAAGTCTTTTATTGCCGTTTCCGGGAGCACGTACGGAATTTTTAAGGTGAGTGTAAAAAAGCTTATCTCCGTAAAGCTCAACCGTTTCTTCAACCGTCGGATACTCCGGAAAATATACCGTATTCCCGTAATCCATATTAATACCGATTGCAGGACTGTCTATAAGATCAACAAGGCGTTTTGATGCTTCAGGCAAATCGTGCAAGAAAATCATATGTGTTTCAAACGCAAATCGCACACCGATTTTTTCAAGCTCTGCGCCAATTTTGCCAAATGCATCTACAGCCATATCCCAATCTTTTTCCGTTGCCGCAGCACTTCCTGTAAACTCATATGCACCTGCGGGTGCTGTCGGTATTTTTGCCTGAATATCTTCGCCAAATGTATTGCAAAGCGTTGTTCCGCATATGTCATTTGCAAGCTTAACCTTTTCAACAACATCCGAAATTGCCTTTTCACGTGTTGCTTTGTCATCGCTTGTATATCCCCGAACTGCAATCCCGAAAAGAATTTCCGAAAGCGAATACTTTTTCTTTGCCTCCGCTATTGCCACGGCATATTCACGAAACGTTATCCCCGCCATTTCAACCGGCGGTTCTCCCCGGAATTCTATTCCGTCATAACCTATTTGTGCAGCCATGCGGCAAACATCGTCAACCGTTTTCTTTCCGAAATGATTTCCCGAAACCTCTCCGTAGTTTATGTGCATTATAGTTTTATTCATCACGTAACATCTCCGTCTGTATATTCAAGGGTGCGGGAAGACCTCTCACCGCACCCTTATGCGTTTTTTTATTTTACTCTGTCGTATGCGGATTTGTATGCACCAAGAACATCCTCAACGTTCATATCCTTAAGGTTTTCAACAAATGCATCATATCCGGAAAGCGGTTCCTGACCGAGAATAAACTTAATCATCATTTCATCCGTATAAGTCTTGCAGCCTGCCCAGTAAGTATCGATTACTGCCTGCTCTTCGTCGTTAATAACAAGCTCTGTCCATGCAGTGTCGTTAAGTGTTGCAAAATCTGCCGGCATAAGCTTTTCCGTTACCATTTTGTTATAGAACGAAAGCACTTCAAGCGCAGTTTCCTTCT
>JAZSOL010000195.1:0-4995 GCA_045536915.1 Clostridia bacterium | reverse complement strand
ATTAAATCCGGTGATTATGTCATAGTTTATGCAAGTGATGACAACAGAATATGCAAAATTATCCGTGAAACGGAGAAGGTTGAAGGAAAGGTTACCGCCATAAGTGATGATTCAAACGTATTTATCGGAGAAAAAGAATACCGTATTTTAAAAAACAACGATACGGAAGAAATAAAGACCGGAGCAGAGGGTGTATTTTTCATTGTGTGCAATAATATCATTGTAAGCTTCAAAGAAGCTGACCACGAAGAAGAAGGTTATGCCTGCATAGAAAATATTAAAATGCTTTCCGGACTTGACGGAGGTGTAGCTTTAAGACTGATAAACGGCGGTTGTTATGAAATTGTTGAAGAAGATACTGATGATGACGGAATGCTTGATATTCGCACGATGCACATTGCCAACACTTCTGTTGAGGAAAAAGAGCTTTCTGATTACGTGCGTATTGATTCGGAGCGTATGGCAAAAGAGGAGGCATTCGCCGTTTTGAAATCGCATCTTGACAAAAGTGCATACGCCCTTGCGGTAAACTACCGCTTTGGCAATGACGGAAAAATAACCCGTATTGATTTTCTGAAAGAACGCGGACAGTTTGGAAAACGTACTCTCAATATTCCGGCAAGACTCTTCGGTGGAAATCTCGGCGGTGCATTTTTAGTAGATGAACACACGGAAATAATCTCCATTCCCACCGAAACTAACGGATTCAGCGAGGAAGCGTATCTGACAGTAAACGAGCTTGAAAATATGACGGCATATGAAACAATCGGACTTGATATTGATGAAGAAACTCATACTGCCGGAGCAATGATAATTCTTACCGACAGCAACACAGCCTCCGGAAAGATAAACAGTAAAACAAAAGTGTCGGTTGCTGAAAGAAGGTCTTCGGTTCTTTTGGAAGATGGGTCAGAGTCAGAAAAAATTTCCGGATATACCCAGGGCACTCGGTTTGAAAAGTTTGTCAAAGAAGATATAAGTCATAAAGCACGGAATATTTCGCAGGGAGATTTGTTTTACTATTCCATTGACTACAGCGGAAAGATTAATGATATTATAAAATTAGTAAATGTACGCAATTTAAATAATTACTTTTACGACTCGGAAACTGACTCCTATTATGGAAAAGCAGATTTCACATATGCAAATTATATAGGTGACGAATCTCTGGATTCCCAGGATGTGTTGTATGTAAATATTTCAAACAATGAATCTGAAGAACAAATACATAAGATTTATTTTTCAGCATCTGTGAAACCGCCTATATACCTTTATGATGCAAAAGCTGAAACAGTGCGTCCGGCAACGGTTGAAGATATCAGAACCGAAGAAAAAGACGGAAAAGAGGACGCGTCTGAAGTTTATGTGCGTTATGATGATTCGAGTGTTAAGGTTATTTTGATTATCAACAGGTAGAAAGAGGAATAAAAAATGTTTGAATGCAAAAAAGAAAAGATGAAAAAGGTGTTTCTGGGCGAAAGTAATTATGTCCCTCTTGGAGTAAATCTCAGGGGAGCTGAAAGTCCATACACGGTTGCCCAGGCAGCAGATGATCCAAAAAAGGCGCTTTTAAATGCTGAAAACCAATGGAAAAGTGCACGTCTTATCAATTCCGATATTATTCCGTTTGTTGAAAGCAACTTTCTTGAAAGCCTTGTGCCTTCAATTTTCGGAGCAAAGGTGCACATTGCACCCGGCGGAAGCATAGATGTGTATCCGGCATTTGAAGATATTTATGACACTGAAAATATACATATTGATGATATTTTTAATAGCGAAATGGAAAAGGCATTAAAACATCATGAATACCTTTTTAAAAATGCTCCCGATGATGTTTATGTTACCACTTCAAGGGTTATGTCACCTCTTGACTGTGCTGTGGTTCTGCGAGGCGGGGATTTTTATATGGACCTTCTTACAGAGCCGGAGCTTTCAATGGAATTTATGAACAAAATTACTGATGTGACAGTCAGGGTTTTAAAGGAACTGAAAAAAGCTGTAAACCAGCCTCTTAACGAAACTGTTACTCCGAGGGGATTTATGTTTCCCGGAATAAGGCTCACCGGCGATGCAATAGTAAATGTGTCGGCAAAGATGGTTGAAGAAACCTTCTGCCCGTACTATAAAATGTTTGAAAAAGAATTTGATAAGGTCATGCTCCACTACTGCTGCACTCCTGCACCGTCAACTCATGTTATAGGCGGGCTCATAAAGGGTGGAGGCGTTATATGGGCAGATAACTGGCAAGGCTACAAAACAATGGTTGGTGAAAATACATTTATAACGGGAATGGGAATTTGCACAGATGTTTGCAAAGATGATATCCTGTCCGAAAAGCTGTTTGAAGACACGTTCTTTACATTCCGCGAGAGACCTCTGACTGTAAGTGTTACCGTTGATACGATTGATGAAGGAAAAAGAATTTATGAAATCTGGCAGGAAAAGATGAATTCATAAACTTGATATTATATCATAGTGAAAGGGTGGTTTTATGAAAGTCAAAAAACTGATATGTATAATTCTTACAGTATGCATTTTTGTGTCAGTTTTGCCGTTGGCATCAGCCGCATCACGTGAAGATGCATACAATACAAATCTGAACGATGCATACTTCAGGCTTTCATCTCTTAAAATTATTCCGGATGACGTGATTGCCGGAAACCGGGACGGTTATGTGGAAAGAAAAGAGTTTGCAAAATATTTTACTGCACTCATAAGCTACGACGGCATAACTGCAGATGGGAATATAGCATTTGAGGATGTTGCAGACTCAGAGTATTCAGACAGCATAAATACCGTTGCAAAGCTCGGATATATGACCGGCAACGGAACAGGCAGGTTTTATCCTGATAATTTTATTAAATTTGAAGAAGCTGCCAAGGTATTGGTTGAGGCTCTCGGATATTTTCCTGCCGCAAAGGAAAAAGGCGGATATCCGGGCGGATATCTTACCGTTGCTTCAGACCTTGGCATCACAAAAAACGTTATGTGTTCCCCGGGCAAAGAGCTTTCTTTCGAAAACATGGCTCTGATGTTTGACGCAGCTCTTGAATCTGATATGCTTGTTGGAAATTACGATACGGAAAACCCTCTCTACAAAGTGGAATCCGGAGTACGTCTTTTGGAAATCAGGCTCAAAGCACTTAACCTTGTATATGGTTCGGGGACATTGGATGCAAATGAATACACACATATTTACGGAAACGAATCTGCCCCGCAAGGTTGCGTTCTGATAGACGGAAAAGTGTTTAAAACAGGAAGCACCGATGCGGCTGATATGATAGGATGCAAAGTTGAATTCTATGCAGAGAATGAGAAAAACGGCAAAATATCTTCAATACGCCGCAACACGGAAACACGTATATTGAAAAAGAACGTGCGTGATATTTCATACGTTGGAAACTATCTGATAGGATATTGTGAAGAAGACGGTGAAGAAACCGAAATAAAGCTAAGCCAAAACTATAAGCTTATATATAACGGCAAAAATTCCGATACAACCGTTTCAAAACTGCATATTCCCGAGTTCGGGAGCATAACCTTCACAGATTCCGATTCAGATAAGCAGTATGATATTATATTTGTTGATGAAGCGATATATGCTGAGGTTGAAAAAGTTGATGCGGACTATGGAAGAATATATCTTAAAAATGCAACCTTAAACGGCAAAGCGTATGTAGATTTTGATGCGAAAGCTCCGGATTCTTATCATACTCTTACAACCGTAAGCGGAAACAATGCACAAATTGATTCGTTAAAATCCGGAGATGTTCTTATGATATATGCAAGCCGTGACGGAAATATAATGCGCATATACATAGCAGACGAATACATTTCCGGAAAGGTTACCGAGATAACCGACAACGGCTACGTTGTAAACGGCGTATCATATCCTGTTTTGCAAACCAAAGAGCTTTTAAAAGAAGTAAAGCTCGGAGCAGAAGGGGTTTTCTATATTGCCGACGGAGTGATTGTAAATTACCGCGAGAGCGAAAATTCGCCTGACTCCAAAAAATATGCCCTTGTTCATGCAATAAGCAAGTCGGGAGCACTCGAAAAGGAAATCAGCCTTCGCCTGATATCGGGCAGTAATTTTAAAATAGTTGAGGAAGACACAAACAGCGATAATATGACCGACACCCGGTATTTGAAGCTTTCAAATACCAATGTACAAACAGTTGTGCTTGATGATTATGTGAAAATAAACGGCGAAAAGGTTGCAAAAGAGGATGTTTGCAATTTTCTGAATCCGCCATACACAATAGTGAAATACGGAGTAAACAACAACGAAAAGGTAAACAAAATCGAAATCTTGCAAAAGCACCGTGATATTGATGCCCGAATGCTCAACACATCGGCAAACCTTTTTGGTGCAACTGTTGGCGGAACATTTGCATACGATGATACAACAGAGTTTTTTGTTGTTCCTCACGGAAGTGCATATGATTTTGATGACATTGAGTATTTTTCGGCATACAAGCTGAAAAACAAACAAAGCTACAATGTTGTTGGCTTTGATGTTGATGCCGACACCAAGCTTGCAAAGGCAGCGCTGGTTATGCCAACGCCCGATTGCATTGACGGTACAATTAACGATTCAACAAAAATATCTATTGTTTTGAAAAATTCAGGAGTTTTTGACACCAACGGCAATCCGACAAGAAAAATTTCGGGCTACACAGGAAAAGAAAGATTTGAAAAGCTTGTGTGCGACAGCGTTGCAGACACAGCAGAAAATCTTGAACCGGGAGACCTTATATACTACAGCTGTGACCATACCGGCAAAATCAGCCGGATTAATATTTTCAAAAAAATAAACACCCTTTCTGATTTTTATTCACGAAAGGGAATTGTTGAAGAATATTACGGCATTGCCGAAAATGTGGTTTGCAGAGATGTTACAGAATATGCACTTGACCTTGTTGACACTCTGACTCTTGATGTTTCACCTGACAATTCATATAAGATACTTGAAACCGTTCCCGTATCGTGTAC
>JAZSOL010000289.1:0-5081 GCA_045536915.1 Clostridia bacterium | reverse complement strand
ATGGCTACGATCCGACTTGGTGCTGATGAGAAAAATGACGTTTCCCTGAGAGTTATTACCGACCACATCAGAAGCACAACCTTCATGATTGGTGATGGTGTTCAGATCAGTAATGAAGGAAGAGGCTACGTTTTAAGACGTCTTCTTCGTCATGCCGCACGTCACGGTAAGCTTCTCGGTGTGAATGAACCTTTCCTCTATAAAGTTTGCGATACCGTTATTGAAGAAAACAAAAATGCATATCCCGAGCTTGTTGAAAAAGCTGCATATATCAAGAAAGTTATTGAGCTTGAAGAAATCCGCTTCAACGAAACAATTGAAGACGGTCTTAACATCCTTGATTCCTATATAGAAGAGCTCATCAGAAACGATGAAGTTCAGCTCTCCGGTGAAAAAGCATTTAAGCTTTATGATACATTTGGATTTCCTCTTGACCTTACACTTGAAATTCTTGAAGAAAAGAGTATGAATGTAAACCTCGAAGAATATGAGGAGTGCATGAAGGCTCAGAAAGAAAAATCAAGAAGCGGCAGAGGTGAAATGGATGATGCCGCATGGGAAAAAGACGAATTCAAAAAGAAAATAACCGATTTTGAAAGCGCCGAATTTGTTGGTTACGAAACAACATCTGTTAAAGCAACCGTTAAGGCAATCGGTTATGATGATGATTTTCGTGATATGGCAACATCCGATAACGGTAAAGTTATTATTCTTCTCGACAAAACACCTTTCTATGGCGAAGGCGGCGGTCAGGTCGGAGATATCGGTTCTATCACTTCAGAGGGCGCAACTATTAAAGTTACCGATACCAAAAAGCTTGGTGACGGCAAGATAATGCACATCTGCAGTGTTGAATCCGGAATGGTTTCTGTGGGCGATGAAGTTTTGTGTACGGTTTGCGATTCAAGAAGAAAAGCAATTGAACGTAATCACTCTGCAACACATCTTCTTCAGAAAGCTCTTAAAACAGTTCTTGGCGACCATGTTCAGCAGGCGGGTTCATATGTGAATGAAGAAAGACTTCGTTTTGACTTCTCTCACTATGAAGCTATGACAAAAGAACAGCTCAGCGAAGTTGAAAGAATCGTTAACGAAAAAATATACAATTCTCTTGATGTAAAATGCACCAATATGCCGATTGCCGAAGCTAAAAAGCTTGGTGCTATGGCACTTTTCGGCGAGAAATACGGTGATGTTGTACGCGTTGTTGAAATGGGAGATTTCTCTGTGGAATTCTGCGGAGGTACTCACGTTAAGGATACCGGTGCTATCGGTATGATGAAAATAGTATCCGAAACATCCGTTGCCGCAGGTGTGAGAAGAATTGAAGCCATCACAGGTCTTAATGTTCTTGATTCCTACAACGAAAAAGAAGCCACAATCAATCAGCTTGCCGCAATGCTTAAATCTGCACCCGCAGAAGTGGTAGCAAAACTCGGTCAGCTTCAATCAGAGCTTAAGGAAGCTAAAAAAGAAGTTGAAGAAATGAAATCAAAGCTTGCCAGCGGCGGTCTTGATGACATAAAGAAAAATGCTGTTGAAATAGGCGGTGTTAAGGTGCTCACAGGTTCCTTAAACGGTGCCGATGTCAACACGGTTCGTAAGATGAACGACTCTTTGAAGGATGAATTCAAAAACGTTGTTTGCGTTATGGCAACTCAGTTCGGCGGTAAGGTAATGCTTATCTGTGCGGCTGATAAGGAAGCTGTTAAAAACGGCGTTCATTGCGGAATGCTCATTAAATCCGTAAGCTCTCTCATTGGCGGTTCCGGCGGCGGTAAGCCCGAAAGCGCTCAGGCAGGCGGAAATGATGCATCCGGCATTGATGCGGCACTCAAAGAAGCAATTGAGGTACTTAAAGGTCAGATTAAATAGTATTGCCTGTGAACTCGCCAAAGAAGAAGGGATACCGGTATATATTATTTTCTCAAATGCCACCCTTGCCGATATGACGAAAAAAACAACGGATAAAGAAAGCTTTCTGCTTGTTTTCGGAGTGGGTGAAGTAAAAGCTGAAAAATACGGTGAGGCTTTTATGAACAAAATAAAAGAGTTTGAATAAAAATAAGGATGAAACTTCTGATTTTTGAGGTCTCATCCTTTTTCTTATGGCTCTTTGTCAATAGTTGTGGTCAATATTAATAATGGAGTCACAGAAAATTTATTATAAATAAACTTTCACACATTAAAACAAAACCCGTGTCCCAAAAGGACACGGGTAAAATTTTGCTTTTATTATTCAGCTGTGAAAGGAAGAAGAGCGATGTGTCTTGCTCTCTTTATAGCTACTGTAAGCTGTCTCTGATGTTTAGCGCAGTTTCCGCTGATTCTTCTGGGAAGAATTTTAGCTCTTTCAGAAACGTATCTTCTTAATTTTGCTATATCCTTGTAATCAATTTCCTGAATTTTATCTGCACAGAAAGCACAAACTTTTCTTTTGGGTTTTCTGCGGAATGTCTTTTCTTCAGCCATTTTAAATTACCTCCTTTTAGATTTTAGAAAGGCAGGTCATCATCTGCAGCCGGCATTGGCATAAATCCGTCATTCATATCAAATGCGGGAGCCGAGGGAGCAGAATTTGAATTGGCAGAAGCATTATTTGAAGCGGGAGCAAAGTCACCCGAAGAGCTTTTGCTGTCTACGAAATGAATTTCGTCAGCGGCAACTTCGGTAACATACACCTTTACACCGTCTTTGTTATCATAGCTTCTTGTCTGGATACTGCCAACTACACCTACCATACGACCTTTGGCAAAGTATTTTGCCAGAAGCTCAGCCTGCTGTCTCCATGCAACGCAGTTAATAAAATCTGCATCATAGTTACCTTCAGCGTTTTTAAAACGTCTGTTAATAGCAATTGAGAAGCTGCAAACGCTAACACCGTTTGCTGTGGTTCTGAGCTCGGGATCTCTGGTCAAACGACCAACAAGTATTGCTTTGTTCATAACCTTATCACCTCGTAATTACTTTCTGATAACGATTGTTCTGAGCAAACCATCGGTGATGTTATAAACTCTTTCGAGTTCTGCGATAAATTCAGCTTCGCTTGAGAAATTAACTAAAACATAGTAACCTTCTGTTTTGTAGTCAATAGGATAAGCGAGACGTCTTTTACCCCATACGTCAACAGATTCAGTAGTACCGTTTTTAGCAATCATACCGGTAAACTTATCGGAAATCGCAGTGATTTCTTCATCTGTTAAAGACGCATCGATAACAAAGATAGTTTCGTAGTTGTTCATAATTTTATCCATTATGTTCACCTCCTTGTGGACTTTGGTCCCGACACATACAACATTGCCGGAACAAGGAGCATTTGAATTAAATCAAATGCAGCTGATGATTCGACCTTTAAATCAGCCTCATAATTATATGATATTTTTGGATTTTTGTCAAGTGTTTTTTTGGCTTGTTGTTCTTTTCTCTATATTTTTACCGCAAATAAGCAAAGTTACAATAATCAGTATGGGAAATATTACCGAAAATAAGATTCCGGCTTTTATGGGATCGCCGAAAAGCGAAAGCTTGCTTGACACAACGGATATAAGAGCGGGCCCTGCACTGCACCCAATGTCACCGGTGAGTGCAAGTATTCCAAACACTGCTGTTGAACTGTTTATGCTGTGCGCTGCCATTGAAAGTGTTCCCGGCCACATTATACCCACGGAAAATCCGCAAAGACCGCATCCGAAAAGAGATATAACAGACAATGGCGATAAAGCTGCCGTAAGATACGAAATCAGACACAAAACCGAACATATCATAATGCCTTTTTTCAGCGGTAGTCTGTCGGCATATAATCCGTATAAAATCCTTGAAAGCCCCATCATTATTGCAAACATACACGGCCCAAGAAGGTCTCCCATTGCTTTTGAAACCTTAAGACCTGATTCCGCAAAATATGATGCCCACTGAGAAAGTGCAAGTTCGCTTGCACCGGCGCAAAGCATTATAATAAGGAAAGGGAAAATTGCTTTTGATTTTAAGAGCTTCAGAAATCCGTTGTGTGAATTTTCGTCATCTGCACTTTTGCATACGGGTGCTCTTAAAAAAATTGCTATGGATATAATCGGAAGCAGTGCCCATATATAAGGGAGATAGCGCCAGTTGTTTGTTGAAAAAATCTGAAAAAACAATGTTGAAAAAAGAACAACACTTACCTGACCCCAGCAGTAAAATGAATGAAGAAAGCTCATTGATGCGTTTTTGCCGCTTTCGGGTATGGCTTCAATCATCGGGCTCACCGTAACTTCAATTAATCCGCTTCCTATTGCATATACCACAACAGAAATTAAAATTCCTGCGTATGGACTCAATATATAAGGAAGAGTTCCGAGCATAATAAGTCCTGCAAATGCAAAACAGTGCGCTGTGATTATAATTTTTCGATAGCCTATTTTCGGCGCAAATCCGGAACCGAAAAAATCTACGGCTGCCTGAGTAATAAAATTAAGTATAACTATGAAGCCAAGCTCCAATACCGACAATGAAAATTCCTTGCTGAATGTGAAAAACAGAAGCGGAGCCAGATTATTTATAACTGCGCTTGTGATATATGATATATAGCAGCCGTATTTTGTGTGCCTGTATGTCATGTGACGAATTCCTTCCTATTATATATAATATATATTGCCCAGTATTTGCTGAATCTGTGTCGGGTTCGGATTAAACTGTATGATGATATTTTTTATGTGATGTTTAAAACAATTATATTTATTCTAACACGTTTCAGGGTTTATTTCAAGTGAAAAAACGGGCTTTTTTGTGCACTTTTTTATTTTACATTTTTTGCCAATCTATAAATTGTATTTTGGGCGATTTTTTGAACAAGATGTTGTGGTTGCAAAAAAATCAAAAAAAAATATGTAAAAAGCAAAAAAAGTTCTTGACATTTTAAATAGTGTGTGGTATTATAGTTAAGCACCTTGAGTGAGGGGTGCATTTGATCCTTGAAAAATGAACAGTATAAGAGGTTCTCGAAAATGAGAATTTGAGTTAAAGCGAAAGCTTTTTACTTAAGTAAATTTAAGTTAGTGTTTAATGAGCTAACAAACTTCAAAAAGAACTTTAAGACTTCGGTC
>JAZSOL010000079.1:0-20923 GCA_045536915.1 Clostridia bacterium | reverse complement strand
GACCGAAGTCTTAAAGTTCTTTTTGAAGTTTGTTAGCTCATTAAACACTAACTTAAATTTACTTAAGTAAAAAGCTTTCGCTTTAACTCAAATTCTCATTTTCGAGAACCTCTTATACTGTTCATTTTTCAAGGATCAAATTGCCGCGTCACTCACGCGACTTGTATATAATATCACACGGGTTTTGATTTGTCAACAAAAAAAAACGTTTTTTTCAACTTTTATTAACTTTGTTGAACAACTACCAGTTTTTTAAAAAACATGTATGTTATTTTCAACAAACCATAGTGCTTTTGAATCTATACAAGACCGATTTGAGATCATCAATTTCACAGAAACAACAAAAAAGTTTTGGCTACCATCGACTTTACAAAAGGCTTAATGCGTGAAAAACAGCAATAAAAAACGACCTGGAATTGATCATAACATTCAAATTCAGGTCGTTTTTGTTACAGTCATATCATAAGCATATCAAATCCGCAATCATCATTTGCAAACTCAAAAGTCAGATTAGTTTTATATTCCTCTGCGGGTTCAATAAATTTAAGAGTTCCGTTTTTACGGTGAACATCTCTTCCGTCGGGATTGCAATTACCCGGTTCAAGACCGAGAACGTATTCATACTCGCCCATCATTTTCCATTCGGTAAAATAATCAAGAGTATTTTTATCAAATGACATTATCAGTTCCTTATTTATATCGGGATTATATATGCCGCATTTTGCCTCGCCGTTTTTTTCTTTCATATTATAATAGTAGCAACATTCTTCATAATCGCGTTGCGGCTTCTCCATTTCCAAACAGCTTTCAATGTTTTCCAGTGCATGTTCATTACGTGCGACAACGCCATCATGCGGAATTACAACTCTCGAATTTTCACTCAAAAGAGGATATCCCATATTACAATGATACATAATCATAATGGGAGATTTTTTTGGACCGATATTCTTCACTGTTATCAACGCAATAATTACCAACAGCACTCACTCCGAAACCCATTATCTGCCAATCATCCTGATTTCCGGTTCAAGGCAAACTCCGGATTTTTCTTTTACGGTTTTTTGCACATACTCTATAACATCTTTAACATCCCGCGCAGTTGCATCACCGTAATTAACAATAAACCCGCAATGTTTGTCGGAAACTCCGGCACCGCCTATGCGATAACCCTTAAGTCCGGCATCATCAATCAGCTTTGCCGCAAAATACCCTGCCGGACGTTTGAAAGCACTGCCGGCACTCGGATATTCAAGGGGTTGCTTATCTTTTCGTCTTTCATTTAGCTCACGCATTTTGGCTTTAATTTCATCAGGATTACCTTTAGTAAGCTTTATTTTTGATGAAAGAATTATATCGCCGGATTCAAATCTGCTATGACGATATGCAAAATGGTGTTCTTCATTTATGCATTCTCTTATTTCTCCGGCGAAAGTAAGATAACGCGACGCAACAACTACGTCTTTCATTTCTCCGTCATATGCTCCTGCATTCATCACAACAGCACCGCCCAAAGAACCGGGAATACCCGAAGCAAACTCAAAACCCGAAAGCGAGTTTTCAAGCGCCACATTTGCAATACGTGACAAAAGAGCACCCGATGCGGCGGTTATGATTTCACCATCACACGAAACATCCGAAAAATCTCTGCCAATGCAAACAACAACACCTTCTACGCCATCATCCGACACAAGAAGATTTGAACCATTTCCGATAACGGTTACCGGTGTGCCGTTTTCTTTCAGAAGCTTCATTGTCAAAACTATTTCAGATTCACTTTTCGGACTCACAAACACATCTGCACATCCTCCGATTTTAAATGAAGTATGAAGCTTCATCGGTTCATCGGCACATATTTTCAATCCGGGAATATTTTCAGATAACAGTTTTATTATATTTTCTTTATTAATTGTTGACACATCCTTTAATTATCTTCCTAAAAATGCCGCGCCAATGATTCCGGCATCATTTCCAAGCTTCGCAATTGTGATTTCAACACCGGGAACTGTGCCTTCGCCATAGCTCTTACCTTTTATATATTCTTTTATAGGATTAAGAAGATTGTCTCCCTCTTTACTAACTCCGCCGCCTATAGCAATAACATTCGGCTGGAGAATATTAATTATATCAACAAGACCTTCACTCACATATTTAACGTAATTGTCAACAACCATCTGTCCGACCTTGTCACCTTCTCTTGCAGCCACAAACGCCGTTTTTCCGCTGCCTTTACCGCCGTTTTCTGCAACCATTTTTGCAACTAACGAATCGGGATAGTCTTTAGCTGCCTGCTCTGTCTGACGAACAAGAGCCGTTGCGGATGCGTATGCTTCCCAGCAACCGGTTCTTCCGCAACTGCATTTTTCACCGTCAAGAACGAGTTTTATATGACCAAGTTCTCCGGCAATGCCGTTGTAGCCCGTGTAGAGTTTCCTGTCGATAATAATACCGCCGCCAACACCGGTTCCGAGAGTGATTGCCACAAAATCTTCAATTGAATCATCATTGAGTGCAAAATATTCGCCAAGAGCCGCACAGTTTGCATCATTTCCTATATAAACAGGTTTATCAATATATTTGCGCATTTCTGCACACACAGGTGCATTTGACATTTCGATGTTATTACTGTAGTACACAACACCGTTTTTATCGTCAATAGAACCCGGGCATCCTATTCCTATGCATTTTATCTCATCCAAAGAGATGTTTGCATCTTTAATAACGCCGAGCGTAAGTTCAGCCATATCCTTAACAATGGCCTCATATCCTGCTTTTGCCTGAGTGGGAACACTTCCTTTGGCAATGATTTCTCCTTTTTCCGTAACGATACCTGCCTGTGCACCTGTACCGCCCAAATCGATTCCAATATAATACATATTTTTTCCTCCTGAATTTTTATTGTTTTTTATTCATTTCCGACATTACTCTGCTGTTGAGAGCTTCTGCTGCATTATAACCCATTTTCTTCTGGCGATTATTCATTGCCGCAACTTCAATAACAACAGCAAGGTTTCTGCCCGGTTTTACGGGAACCGTAATCGACGGAATATCAATTCCGAGAATGTCGGTATATTCGGTTGTAAGACCGAGACGTTCATACTGCTTATTTGCCTGCCACAGCTCAAGATTAATAATAAAATCTATTTTTTCAACATCTTTTACCGCGCCAATACCGAATATCATCTTAACGTCAACAATACCTATACCTCTGAGTTCCACAAAATGACGAATAACATCCGGCGCAGAGCCGAGAAGAGAAATGTCGGACACTCTCTTTATCTCAACAGCGTCATCCGCAACAAGACGGTGTCCTCTTTTAACAAGCTCTATTGCCGTTTCGCTTTTGCCCACACCGCTGTCACCGAGAAGAAGTATTCCTTCACCATACACCTCAACCAAAACACCATGCATCGTGATGCGCGGTGCAAGCTCAACATTCAGAAAAGCTATAAGTGAGCTTAAAAATCTCGATGTTGAATTCGCTGTTCTTAAAACCGGGGTTTTATATTTTTCGGCAAGCTCTGTCATTTCCGGATAAACATCCATATTTCTCGTAACAATAACACACGGGATTTTCTTTTCGAAAAGCTGCTCAAGAGATTTCATTCTCTGTTCGGGAGACATTTTCTGAAGATAAGAAAATTCCACCTTTCCAATAATCTGGATACGGTTATTGTAAAAATAATCAAAATATCCTGCTATCTGCAAACTCGGTCGGTTAACCTCATTAGTGAGAATGCGTATCTTTTCATAGTTCTCAAACACACACACCGGCTCAAGTCCAAATTCACTTACAATTTTGCCAAGTTCAACGCTAAAAGTAAAGTCCTCCATGATGCACCTCCGTGATATAATTCATCAACTCTTATATTATACACGATTTTTAGATAAAATCAAATAGTTTTTTAAAATTTTTTTTAGAAATTTGCTAAAAAGTAACATATTTTATTTATTTGCAAAAAAATTTCAAAAAATACTTGCATTATTATGATTTATCTGTTATAATATCTTATGTTTTGTGAACGGATTTATTAGGAGGTGCATATAAATGGCAAAGTGTGAAGTATGTGGTAAGGGTGTAGCTTTTGGTATTAAAGTCAGCCATTCTCACAGAAGATCCAACAGAACTTGGAAAGCTAACGTTAGAAGTGTAAGAGCTGTTGTAAACGGTACTCACAAGAGAGTTAATGTTTGCACAAGCTGCCTTCGTTCAAACAAGGTTATCAGAGCTATCTGAGTGCAGTTGCAATTTGCTGTCTGCGAAAGTTATGTAACTTAAGCATTAATGACGGCAACGCGTATTCCTTTTTTATGAAAATAAAAAAGATTCATATTAAACGGTGCATATCATCCGATATGCACCGTTTTTTTGTTATTCACAATAATCAATACACGAGCGATTTTCCGTGTAGGGACGAACTTTAGAATCAGCAACAGCAACATGCGCCGGATGAACTGCATAGCCTTTAAGAGCCTCTTCGCTTTCAAATACAGAATACAGCATTACATCAACATTGGATGAATCAAGCACCTCAAATTGAACTTTTATTTCAAGAAGTCCGGGCACAACTCCCATAAGAGACTCAAGCCCTTCTTTAATTCCGCATTTGATTTCATTGTTGTTGAACTCATCTTTTAATTTCCAAAGTATAATGTGTTTTACCATTTTTTCATATCCTTTCTGTTTATTATTTATCATCAGCCCCAACCAGACCGTCGGGAGTTTCAACAAGGTCCTGACGTTTAAGCAAAAATCTTCTTACGCCAAACAAAATTGCAATTGACACAACCATTATAAGGCTTTTCCACGCATCAGAATGACCAATAATAAGCTGACGTGCAAGGGCGAAAGCCAAAACTTCTATCACCATTTCGGGTGTGTGTTTACAAAGCATTTTTATCAGCTCAGCACCAATTGCAAGGGTTATTGCACTGTCAAGAATATGCACAAGCGAATCCGAACCGGTTGCCAAAAACACTATATCAAAAAGTTCTATAGCAAGTCTGATTCCGAATATCACCACAGCTATACACACCACAAATGAGATAAATAATTCAAAAAAATAACTCAATTCAAACATAAAATTCTGCAATTTTTTTCTCACGATATAATTCCTCCGTTTATATCATATATATCATACAGGCAACCTGTATCATTTTAATGTATTATTTTTTCCAGGTATACGGCGAAATCAAAACAAGCATCGGAAAAATCTCGAGTCTTCCGATTAACATATCAAAAATCATAACAATTTTTGAAAGCACAGAAAATCCGCCGAAATTTTGGGTGGGCCCCACTCCTGCAAGACCGGGCCCGATGTTGTTGAGTGTTGCGGCAATTGCCGTGAAGCTTGTTTCAAGTCCCATATCATCCACACTCACAATCAGCCACGACACAACAAATATAACGAGATATGAAACCATAAACACATTTACTTTTCTCACGGTTTCATGTTCAACAATTCTGCCATTCATCTTCACTTTCATCACAGTCTTGGGATGCACAGCAATTTTGATTTCTTTTATTATACTTTTAAGAAGAATTATAATTCTTGAAACCTTAACACCGCCGCCCGTACTTCCAGCACACGCACCTATAAACATAAGCATAACAAGAATAGTCTTTGAAAGCTCGTGCCACTTGTCGTAGTCGATAGTTGAATATCCTGTTGTTGTTATGACAGATGCAACCTGAAATGCACTGTGACGTATTGCATCGCCTATTGAAGCATAGAGCTCAGCACAGTTGAAAACAATAATCACAATCGACACCGCTATAACTCCAAGATAACCTTTAAGCTCATCTGATTCAAAAACAATTTTAAATTTCCGGATAAGCAAGAGGTAATAGATTGAAAAATCCACACCAAAAAGTATCATAAATATGGTTATTACATACTGGCAGTACGGAGAATACCCGGCTGCGCTTGAATTTGCAATTCCAAATCCGCCTGTGCCTGCCGTTCCGAAAGTGATGGTGAGCGATTCAAAAAGATTCATTCCGCCAAGCAAAAGCAACACAATCTGCAATGCTGACATCCCGATATACAGACCATAGAGAATTTTTGCAGATGCCTTAACTCCCGGAACAAGCTTACTCACCGATGGTCCCGTGCTTTCAGCCTTAACAAGAAACAGATTGTTGCTTCCCGAAAGCGGCAGAATTGCCACAAGAAAAACCAAAACCCCCATACCGCCTATCCAGTGCGTAAAGCTTCTCCAAAACAGAAGACTTTTCGGAAAAACTTCAATATCGCCCATAATGGAAGCACCTGTGGTTGTGAAGCCCGAAACCGTCTCAAAAAGTGCATCAACAAAGTTTGGGATATAACCCGAGATAACAAATGGAATTGCACCAAACAAACTGATTACTATCCAGCTTATGGCAACGGTAACGAATCCTTCCTTTGCATACATCGCCTTTTTTGACGGTTGTTTAATGGAACAAATAATTCCGCAGCCAAGACACACAAGTGCACAAACCGCAAATATGGATGCCATATCAAATTCGCTGTATATGAGTGCACAAATAAGTGGCAGAAGCATACTTATTGCTTCTATGCGAAGCACCCAGCCTATTATATTTCTGATAATCTTATAGTTCATGAAATCTTCCTTTTACTTAAGTATATCTGTGATGTCATCAAAACCGGATTTGAGCGTGACAATAATTACGCTGTCTCCCGGTTTAATTACATCGCTTCCTCGCGGAATAATAATCTTATTTCCTCTTTGAATACATGCAATAAGAATATTTTCCTTAAGATTAAGCTTATCAATCGAAATATCAACAACCGGCGAGTTTTCACGTATATAAAACTCAAGAGCCTCAGCTTTTTCGTCAAATATAAAGTGAACAGTTTCGATATTTGAACCAATAGAATTGTTTCTTGCTCTCACAAGACGTATTATATATTCGGTTGTGATATTTTTAGGATAAATAACACTTCCGAGGTCGAGCTTATCCACAACACCGTCATAGGCAATACGATTAATTTTAGTAACAAGCTTACCTTTTGTTTTGGTTTTGGCAAAAAGAGAAAGAAGAATATTTTCTTCGTCAATATTGATAAGCGATACCAATGAATCAGCATGTTCAAGCCCCTCTTCAAGGAGCAGGCGGTTGTCGGTACCGTCACCGTTTATGATGTTTACCCCGGGCAAAAGTTTGCACAGTTCCTCGCATCTTGCCGGATTGTTTTCTATAATCTTAACGCCAACTCCTATATCTGAAAGCTGCTGAGCAAGATAATAAGCAATATCACCGCCGCCAACAATCATAGTGTCTTTTACCCTGTTGGTTTTGATATTTATTTTCTTGAAAAATGCATTTGCATTTTTTGTTGACGAAACAATGCTGACAAGGTCACCGCTTCTGATAACAAAATCACCTTTCGGAATATAAAGCTCGTCTCCTCTTTCAACACCGCACACAAGGATATCGCACTTGAGTTTACTCACAATATCCATAACCGGCATATCACACAGTGCATTTCCGTCTTCAACCTTGAATTTAAGAATTTCAACTCTGCCTTTGGCAAAGGTGTCAATCTGAATTGCCGACGGGAAACGAAGCACTCTTGCAATCTCACTTGCCGCCGCACGCGCCGGATTAATAAACATGGCAAGATTAAGGTCGTTTTTAAGCATCTGAACCGATTTGGCATATTCAGGACGTCTCACTCTTGCAATGGTAGCGCATCTTCCGAGATTTTTAGCAAAAAGGCATCCGAGAAGATTGATTTCATCCGAACCGGAAACAGCTATCAGCAAATCAGCATCCATAACCCCCGCCTCAACAAGGGTATCCTTATCAATTCCATTACCCACAACCCCCATTATGTCATAGTTGTTTATGAGCTCCTCAACAACTTCATATCTGAGGTCTATAACCGTTATTTCGTGATCTTGCTCACTACTGAGCTTTTCGGCAAGTTTTCTGCCAACCTTACCGCAACCAAGAATAATAATTTTCATAACTGCTCCTCAAACCGTTTTTTTATTAAATGCAGACAAGCATTATAAAAAAATCCGGATTATGTAAAATTTTACTTTGTCATAGTATGCCTACAGATTACCACAAATATTCCAAAATTACAAGAGGAAATTTTAATTTTTATTGACACACACATTTTTAATATGATATAATTTCTTCAGAATCGGAGGAATACATAATGAAAAAACTTATAGGCTCGTGGAGTTTCTACAAAAACACTTTAATGATTGCAATTCCAATAATGATTCAGAATCTTATCACAAATTTTGTTGCACTCATTGACAACATAATGGTAGGACAAATAGGAACAGAACAGATGTCGGGAGTTGCAATTGTCAATCAGATACTTTTTGTTTTCAATCTGACGATATTCGGTGCAATTTCGGGCGCAAGCATTTTTTGCGCTCAGTTTTTCGGCAAAAAGGACTACGACGGCGTACGCCACACTTTCCGCTTTAAGCTGATAACCGTTTTTGCAATAACCTTTATCGGTCTTATTATATTCGGGGGATTCGGCGAAAAAATAATTAATGCATATCTTCACGATTCAGGCAGCGGAATAGATGTTGCCAAAACCTTTGGATATGCATCAGATTATATGTTTATTATGCTTTTCGGTCTTCTCCCGTTCACTTTTGAACAGGCTTATTCAAGTACCCTGCGTGAGGGTGGATTTGCAACACTTCCCATGATTGCCGGAATAGTTGCAGTTATAACCAACACAGTGCTCAATTTCCTCTTGATTTTCGGAATAGGCGTTTTTCCGGAAATGGGAGTGCGCGGTGCCGCAATTGCAACGGTTATATCCAGAGTTGTTCAGATGGGAATTGTTATATTCTGGACTCACATTCACTCAAATGAATTTGAATTTGTGAGAAAGTTATACAAATCATTGAAAATACCTGCAGAACTCACCAGAAAAATATGTGTGAAAGGGCTTATCCCACTCACTGCAAATGAATGTCTCTGGGGTGCCGGAGTTGCAATGCTCACCCAGTGCTATTCATTAAGAGGTATTGATGTTGTGGCGGGAATCAACATTGCCAGCACGGTTACAAATCTTTTCAACGTACTTTACATAGCTTTTGGTTCAGGTGTTGCCGTTGTTATAGGTCAGCTTCTTGGCGCCAATAAGCTTGAAGAAGCAAAAGAATCTGCCCCAAAGCTCATATTCTTTTCATTTTTGCTTTGCGTTGGCGTGGGAATTATTACGTGCATACTCTCTCCTCTTTTCCCCCTTGCCTACAAAACAACCGGTTTAGTACGCTCGCTTGCAACTCAGTTTATAATAATAAATGCCGTATTTATGCCAATGCACGGTATTCTTCATCCAACTTATTTCACATTGCGCTCAGGCGGAAAAACGGTTATCACTTTTCTTTTTGACTGTGGATTTTCCTGGTGTATATGCGTACCACTGGCATTTTGCCTTGCAAGATTCACATCACTCCCGATTATGCCGCTGTATGTATGCTGTACGGGAATTGAAATTCTGAAATGCGTTGCCGGAATTATACTCATTAAAAAAGGCGTGTGGCTGTCGAATATAGTATCAGAAAATTAAATTTGCAATCAAAAGGGTTGTGGCAAAATGCATGGAAATTAATTTTGCCGCAACCCTTTTGTTATCACTTGATTTTTTCACGAAGAACTCCGAGCACCTTTTTTTCTATACGTGAAATCTGCACCTGCGATACCCCCATAACTTCTGAAACCTCAACCTGAGTTTTGCCCCGGAAATAACGCATAATTATTATTTTTTTCTCTCTTTCGCCAAGAGAGTCAATTGCATTTTTCAAAGCTATCCTGTCGGTTTGCAAATTCATATCTTCCTTTGAACTGAGCATATCTCCAAGTCTCAACTCTCCCGTTTCATCAGAATTTATATTTCTCTCAAGAGAATCACACGGACTGCAAGCCTCAAGAGCAGCAATGAGTTTTTCGGTGGTATATCCGCTTTTTTCGGAAATCTCACTAAGTGTAGGCTCACGCATAAGTTTAAAGCTGAGTTCATTTCTGACAAGAGATATTTTAGAAAAAATTTCTTTTAAGCTTCTGCTTACCTTAACCGTTGTATTGTCACGTATGTATCTTTTAATATCACCAATTATAACGGGGACCGCATAAGTTGAAAATTTAACATTGTATGAAACATCAAATCTTCTGATTGCCTTTATAAGCGCCACACATCCAACCTGAACAAGGTCTTCATATTCGCAACCCTCACGTTTGAGTTTCCCTGCGCAACTGCGTACAAGTGCAAGATTTTGTTCAACCAATAGATCTTCCGAAAGTTTGTCGCCACTTTGTGCAAGTCTTATAAGAGTATATGTATCACTCAATTTTCCCACCTCAGAAATCAGTAGGACGGATTGTTTTCGACATAGTAACCTTTGTTCCCACACCGGGCACTGATTCAACATTTATCTTATCCATAAAGGTTTCCATAACCGTGAATCCCATACCCGAGCGTTCCGCTTCGGGACACGAGGTATACATTGGTTCCATTGCTTTTTTTATGTCTTCTATCCCCTTACCGCTGTCTTTCACTTCAACCGTTACAGTGTAGCCGTCGATAAAACAATTCATGGTCACATAACCGCCTTTTACTCCGCAGTAGCCGTGCACAATAGAATTGGTAACGGCTTCGGATACCGCAGTTTTAACATCCGTGAGTTCTTCAATCGTAGGGTCGAGCTGCGACACAAACGCCGCCGAAATAATTCTTGCAAGACTTTCGTTTTCAGATATTGCAAGAAAGCTTGTTTTGAGTTCATTTGATTTATTCATTTTTTTCATCCTTTCGTAGTTTACACGGCTTTTATTGCATCATCAAGAGTGTTGCAAACCGTTATGATTTTTTGTATGCCTGCCATTTCCAGAAGTCGGATAACCGAGGGATTCGATGCCACAATAAAAACACTGTTACCAAAACTTCTGACAAGCTTGTATCTCCCGATTATAACACCTATCACTGAGCTATCCACAAAGGATACTCCGCTTAAATCCATTATCAGACTTTTGTCTGAATATGTCACGATTTTTCTGTCGGCTTCGTTGCGTATCCTTATGGCATAGCGATGGTCAATTTCACCGCTGATTTTCATAATGAGTGCATTTTTTTCATTTGAGAATTCAATATTCATCTGTTTCTTCCTTTCATAAATTTATACACTCATATATTCAAAAAAAACCTCTGTTTTCCTTTGTCGGAAAATAGAGGGTTTTGACTTTTGATTGCTATTTATTTACATATTTTCTTAAAAATCCCGAAAGATACAAAGAACCAAACACGAAAACTGCACCATCGACACCGGCTTTTTTTTTCGCATTTTCAAGCGCTTCAACCGGATTTTCAACAAACACCGCACCGGGTATCAGTTTTTTTACTTCCTCAAAAATTTCTTCTGCCGAAGTCTGCCTCAAACTTGGCACAGTTGTTATAACCGCATCTGCATCATGACGTGCAATAAGTTCAATACTTTCAGCATAATCCTTTTCGTTGAGCATGGAAAAAACAAAAACTTTTTTGCGGTCTTTAAAATACAATTCCGTACTTCTCATAAGAGCTTTTATGCCGTGAGAATTGTGAGCGCCGTCAAGTATGATTTTCGGATTTAAATCAAAAATCTCAAAACGGCATTTCCACGCAGAGTTTTTCAGACCCGAAAGAATATCATCATCGTCAAGCTCAAGCTTATTTTTGAGACGGTTTGCCGCTTCAATTGCAAGAACAGCATTGGAAATCTGATATTCACCGGAAAGCGAGAGTTCAACTTTATAGTTTTTATATGTGAAAAACGTGCATTTTTCTCCAAAACTAACATCTGCCCACTCACATTTTGGTTTTGTGAGACTTGCATTCGTTTCAGTGCATTTTTTCTCTATAACTCTGATGCAATCCGGATGCATCCCGGGACTTATAACAACGTCTGAACCCTGTTTTATGGTTCCGGCTTTTTCAAATGCTATCTGAGAAAGAGTGTCACCCAAAATAGATGTATGGTCAAGACCTATGGGAGTTATAACGTTCAAAAGAGGTGTGTCAATGATATTTGTGGCATCAAATCTGCCTCCAAGTCCAACCTCAAGAACAACAACATCACATTTTGAATCAAGGAAATAACACATAGCAATTGCTGTTATAAATTCAAATTCTATAGGGGCAATGTCATATGCAACCTCTTTCACAAGATTAACATATCTGCAAAGCTCTTCTTGTGTAATCGGAATATTATTAATGCATATGCGCTCACCAAAATATTCTATATATGGCGAGGTGTAGTAGCCAACCTTATAACCGGCACTTATCAGAATATTTTCTATCATATTCGAAACCGAACCCTTGCCGTTCGTTCCGGCAACGTGAACAAATTTAAGCTTTTTATGGGGATTTCCCAATCGTTCAAGCATCACACTGATATTGTGAAGCCCGGCTTTTTTGCCGAATTTCGAAAGCGAATGTATGTAGTCAATGCATTTTTCAGGTGAAATCATTACTTTTGCTCCTTGCAGAAAAATCTGCTGAATATTTTACAGTAATTTTATCACATTTGAAATCTTACCATGCAAGGAATTCGTTTCCTCTGAGCTTGTAGATACATTCGATGAAATAGTAGTCACCGTAGATAATCGGAATATGAACACCCTTTTCGGTTCCGGTTACGGGATATCTTTCCGTACCGTATTCAACAAGGTGATCAATATTTTCATCATAATTACAGAATTTTTCATCGCATGCTTTAAGCATATTAATTGCCGCATCAAGATACTTATCTCTTTCGTTTTCATCAACAATTTTTGCAAGTTCAATAAGACCTGAAGCCGCGCAGCAAAGTGCAGTTGAATCATAAAGAACAGGTTCAGCAGGTGCACGGAAATCAACTCTGGGGAGCCAGTCGTTGCAGCATGAAGTGATGAAATAGTTAGCCACTTTTTTTGCTGTATCGAGATATTCGGCTTTTTTGGTGTGAACATATGAAAGAACAAAACCGTAAAGTGCCCATGCCTGACCTCTTGACCAGCAAGAGCCCACGCCGTAGCCCTGACCTCCGAATGTTTCAATAACCTCGGGAGAATCAATTTCGTGGGATACAATATGATTAACACTTCCGTCGGGTCTGATATGTACTTTCATTGTGTGATCTGCGTGAGACTCAGCAACATAGCGGTATCTTTCATATCCTGTTTCTTCCGTTGCCCAGTAGAGAAGAGGAATATTCATCATACAGTCGATGATAGTCCAGCCTTCGCGATCCTTACCGTTCCATGCAGTAATATATTCACCCTTGAGGTTATATCTCGAAGAAAGAACATTTGCAGCATAAAGATTACGCACTCTTGAAGCTTCATTACCGGTGATACGATAATTCACACCGCTCATTATGTGCCACATAAATCCAACATCATGATGGAGACCGTTGTATTTTGCAAAAGCTCCGTCCATGATTTTTTCTGCATTTTCAGCAGATTCTTTATACACTTCATTTTTGGTGTCAATATAGAGAAGCCAGAGAAGACCGCCCCAGAAACCATTTGTCCACCATGTAATTCCTTCGCCTTCGCCGGCAGTGGATTTATCATCATGAACACCTTTCGCATCTGTTGTATACGGGATTTTATTTTTGCTTCTCACAGCAACCTTCTGCATTTTTTTATCTATTTTTTCCCAGGTTGCATTTACCCATTCCTTATTCGAACTTGAAATATTCATTTTATCGCTCCTAACATAAAATTATCATTATTATACATATTACCATAAATTTCTTTTTGTGTCAATTTCAATTTTTTAAAAAATCATTACGAATTTCATTTTGTTTTCAAAGCATGTATATTGCAAAAAACAGCACGGATACTATCATCAGAACCACAAATCCCGGATTTATTATCTTTTCAAATGGTTTTTCAACACATCCCTTAACCGCATAGCACCTGAACCATTTTATATCCTTTATCAGCATACATATCCCTGAAATTGCAATAACAAGATAAACCAAAGAATATATTGTTTCCAGTTCAACATTTGTTCCGTCCCCTACTCCTATGGCAAGCGGAAAAACCGAACCAAAAAAGTTGATAACCGAATGCAGAATTATGGGATAACGTATTTTACCGTAGACACAATAGATGTATGCAAGAAGCATACCAAGACCAAACGCATAGAAAAACTGATAAAAATTACCGTGAAACAAACCAAAGGTAATTCCGGAAACCACGCAGCAAAAAACTGTTCCGTAGCGGGCAAGTGCATCAACAAGATATTTTCTGAAAAACAACTCTTCAAAAACCGGTGCAATAATAACCACTCCAACAATCATCGTCAAAAAATCAAGATTTGCAACCAGTTCCTCAACAGCATTAAGCGGTTCTATTCCCGTTGCCATAGCAAAAAACACACTGAACACACTTCCGGCAAATGCTCCCGCAAACATAATGCCTGCAGATATTATGCAAAATCTTATTGTTGCTTTAAAGCTCAATTTTGCCGTCACCGGATGCTTTGTTTTATCGGATGCCGGCAAAAACAATACGAAAAGCAGCATAGATAAAGCCGTTTCAAATATGCTCATACCAACAGCAACCCATGAATTATCAATCATCTCAGGTATCTTATATAAAATAAGAAGCTGCACACCGAAAACAATCGCAAGTCCGCCAATCAGACTGTACACAAGTGCAAAAAACACTCCTGAAAGATACTTATCTCTTTTTTCAGGCATTTGATATACGGTCTGATATGTATTTTGTGTATGCCCAATATTATCATTGTGCGGTTCAAATTCATTCATCGTTAAACGACTCCATTCCCAAAATTCCAAAAAACATCCGACGGCACATCTTAACGATGTACATCCGGATGCTTTTGTATTATATCATATAGTACAGATATAGTCAAGACTATGAAATAGCAACCCTGAAAAACAGCATATAGTTAGCATCGTGAAAGTTGTTTGCGAGGTTGAAAGCTGTGCGCACACAAATTAACATATCATTTCCTTCGAAAATAAAAGCCGGATACTGAAAACCAACTTTTTCGGGATTAAGGTGGTTGTAATCTGCCACATCTGCTACGAAATCCCAGTCCTTGAGATTTGCAGATTTATATATTGAAGCTCGCGTGCGGGCAGGGAACGTGTTGCCCACAGAATAATAGATGCCATCAGAGTGCTTTCTTATTTCAAACTTCGTGTGTGCCATAGGGAAATCACGTATCCCATCATATTCAAGTGGTGAATCGGGAGATGTGTTATCTATTGTAAACACCGTTGCTTTTTCAGGCGCATAACGCAAAAAGTTTATGAGCTCTCCATTTGGCGTTTCTACCACATTCCCCTCAATTGAAGTCGCTTTTACTCCACCCTCCGGACTAACATTAACAGCCTCAGTTATATTCCAATTTTCCGGATTTGATATATCAGAATTCGCATCTGCCGAAATAACCATATTTGAAAATCCGTTCTTCACATGCCATCCGCCATATTCAAAAGCCGTCCATAGCCTGCCGTGTGATTCAATAACCGGAACAGGTGCCCTATGCGGTCCGCCGTATGGACACGTTACTCCAACAGATGCACCTCTTAACAAAACAGACGGTTCAGACCATGTTTTGCCTTCGTCTTCGCTATATCCGATAAGAAGGTCACCGTATTCACAGGACATACCAATCATCCATAGCTTACCACGATGCATAAAAAGACTTCCCCAGAAGCATGGCATAAGGTCTGTAAGATACTCCCAGGTTTCGCCGCCGTCGGTTGACATGAACAGAACAGAAACATTCTGCGCACCGTTGCCTTTAAACAAGTCCATAGAGGCAATAAGATTTCCGGACGGAGTTTTAACAATACACGGACTGCAAAGATATTTGCCGGAATGTGAATAATATTCATCTTCGGGATGCAGATAGTTGATAACCACTCCCGGCACTTTTCCTGTGCGCACAAGACGTGTATGGCTTTTTCTACCGGATTCAGATTCTATGTAGAACTCATAGTCGGTGTAGGATTCAAGACCGGACACAGCGGCTTTTTTTGAACAAAGCTCCATACTTTTAAATTCACCCGAAGCTCTTTTGGCATAAAAAAGGGTGTGACGTCCGTCGCATACTTTATCAAACCATTCCAGCTCAAATCCGAATTCCAACGGTGCCAGACGGCAAATATACGGGTTTTGTTCTTCTGATTGATGGGTATATGGGAAATAGGGTTTGTAGTTCCAGTTATTATATGATTTCATATTTGTTCCTCACAGTCTTTCTCTCACATATCCGCTAAGCTCCAGAAGTTGCTCCACAACGTTTTTTTCATATGGTGTAACGCCCTTTGAATCACACGAGCGTGAGAATATATTCATTTTAACACCCATTTTGTTGAGTGCATATTTTGCAGTTGAAGGATAATGCATAACCTCGGTGAATGCCGACATCGACAAAATGTCAGAAACAATGTCTGCCTTATCCGAATTAAAATTTTCGCAAAGCCATACATAAAGATCTCCTTGAAAATTCGACATAACGCTTGAATATCCTGATGCACCGTTTCTTAGTGTCATAAGTAGTGTCTGAGTATTTGCATTGTATAGTTTAATCTGACTTCCTCTTAAAATTTCAAGTCGGTTTTTAAGCATATCCGGATCGCAGCAGGTGTCTTTAATAAAATAGAATCTGCCGCTTTTTTTGCACCACTCTAAAATCCGCTCAGTGAGAAGTCTCTTATACGGATACGGACACTCATAAATTCCAAGCTTCATATCAGAGGGAAGCAAAGAAATAAGCTTTTCGGCATTTTCAATCCACACGTCGTCACCATCGTTATGAAGGTCGAGCCTGTTGGAAACCAACACAATTGCATCCACTCCGGTTTCGTAAATCATCGAAAGCTCCTTCGCCTGCTCTTCTACGGAATTTGAAATATGCCCCGATGCCACAACACACATTCCGCTTTTTTTTGCCGCTTCACAGGTTGCTCTGGCAAGGCTTATTCTTTCTTCAAGCGAAAGATAAAACATTTCGCTTGACTGACACACTGCAAAAATTCCTGTGCATCCCCACTGTGCATAGCGATCCACAAGATTCTCAACTGCTTTAAAATCTATTTTGTTATCTTTTGTGTAGGGAGTTACCATTGTGGGGAAAACTCCGTTTGGAAATTCACTTATAACTGACATTTTTTTAATCCTTTCATGTATTGATATCTTTTCTGTATTGTCCCGGAGTGCAGCCTTCGAGCATTCTAAAAACTCTTATTAGTTGATTTACGCTTGATATTCCTGTCATTTCTGCAATTTCATCAAGTGAATATTGAGTGGAGGCAAGGAGTCTTTTTGCTTCGTCAATACGCATACGCCGTATGAGCTCTGCCAGATTCAGGTTGTCGGATTTTTTTATGATGCGATTAAGATGCCTGATGCTTATATTGACCTGACGGGCAATATCGTCGCTTTTTAGTTGGGTTTTTAAATTATCCTTTATTATCTGCTTAACAACACGCACCCTGTCATCTCTATCCATATCACAATGTTCAACACCGGAGAAGTTGGCGAAAACCCCCGGTAAAAGCTGAAGAACGTATATTGAAAATGCAGAAAGCTGATTTTTTATTGCTTCTTCGAAGCCGCATTTTTCGTCCATTGCCTGAGAAATCATAAAATCTATTGACTGCATTACATATGCATCAGATTTTCCTGAAAAATAATATGGTGATTTTTTTTCTGCATTTTCCATAATGCACAAAGGCTTTTCGGTTCTGAACGCAAGCTTGAAAACACTGCTTTTTTCATTAATCTCAACAATCCGGTGCATTGTGCCGGGATATATTATAATAAAATCATTTTCTGAAAGCTCTCTGTACTCATCATCTTCAAATTCATACACCATTTTCCCACCAAGTCCGAAATGCATTTCAAAAAAAGAATGACTGTGCATCATATAGTTCCATCTCTCATACCCGCCATAGGCTGCTCTGCACCAGAAAACCTCCGCAGAAAGCAGAGCGTTATCTATGCGTCCGCAAAGCTTATTGAGTCTTTTCGAGGCAGAAACCCTGCGTTTAATTTCAACGTCTTCCATAGAACCATCACCATCCTTTTTCGGACATTTATTTAAAGGGTATTTTTACTACATTTTAATTATAATGCAAAAAATTAGATTTTTCAACATCAAAATCAGACCATTATAATACATTTTCGGACATAGTCGAACTCATACCAATAATCACTGTGTCCGCTTCACAGTTAATCTCGAATTTGCGTTGTACTTTTAGTGTCTGCGTATATTCAAGATTCTTTTCTTCTGAAAGAACATACACTTCAGCATTACCGGATTCATTTTCTAATTCAAGTGTAACCGTTTTTGAAGTTTCGCCTGTATTTGCTATCATTACCGCCGCTTCGATGCCATCAAATGCGGCAAGTCCATATACTTTGTTTTCGTTATCAATAAGGCATCCGGCATCAAATCCGAGGTCTATGAGAGCCTTATATGCAATAAAAGCATAATATGGTTTTTTGGGTTCAGGGTCTTTCCATGCCCAGAGTCCGCAATATGAGCTTACGTCGGCATCATAATACATAGCCTTGTCAACTCCGGCAGAATGCATTGCAACAAACATTGCCGCAACAAAAGCCGCACATGACATACTCTGACGGAATTCCATGGTAGTATTACCACCGTGGATAAGGTCGTTGTAGTTCCATTCGTTAAGATGAGTTTCAGTATTGGTAAATCCATGTTCATCAAGAAGATTTCTGATGTAGCTCTGAATTATTGCAATATCTTCAACTGCATTTGAGTAAAAATGCCACGAGAAAAAGTCGAGAGGTTCTTTTGTTTCAGGTGCAGATATATACTTGAGAAATCCTTTCCCAAATGGTATGAGGTCAACAAACCAGTCATCAAATGCTCCGAGGGTATAATCTTCTCTCACGGCTGTGTAAAATCCGGTGGAGCCATAGCCGCCTATTTTGATATTGGGGAAGCGGTTTTTAAGATGATTTGCCGTCACAGAGTAGAGCTCATAAAACTGCTCGGGTGTGCCTGTCCAGAGGTGCCAGTTGTCGGGTTCATTCCAGATTTCCCAATATTCTATACCCATATGGTAGCCGTCTGCCCATCCTTCGTTGTAGTGCATAATGATGTGTTCGCAGATTTCAGCCCATTTTTTAGGGTCTTTGGGCGGATGGATATGGCGTGCAACAATATGCGACCGGTTTTCGATGGATTCTCCGAGACGATAGTAAACCTTTGTGCCGGCATTTATTATATTTTTAAGATAAATATCCGTGCACGCAAAGTTATAGGACTCAGGGTCATTTACATCTGCCCTGAAATCCGGAAAAATACAATGAATGTTGATGAATTCACCGGAGCCGTAGAATCCTTCGGTATCGTGAGTACGGGAATATGAAATTCCGGCTTCTTTAAATTCTTTGGTGCGGTCCCTCAGAAAATTTCCGTTTACAGGACCGTTGCCAACGCCGTTAAGTTCGCGGATTGGATTATCTGTTTTTCTGATGTTAAAATTAATTGACATTTTATCACTCTTTCTGATGCTTATTCTGCTTCTGTTTCCAAAACATAACCCGCATTATTGTATGGCTTCATATTGCTTGCATTGAGAACCATAACCTTAACAAATGTGCCTTCATCGGGAATTTCCTCTTGTGTGAGAGCAACGTTTGTGAGGGGAATTTCTCTGCCCTTTTCTTCGGGATTAAGGGTTACGGTTTTGATATTTACCTTAACAAGCTCGTGAGTCACAATATTGTACACACCGCAAACAACCGATACGGGGAGAAGATCTGCTGTATTGTTGTTGGCAACAAACACAGTTTTAAAGCCTTCTTCGGGAACATATGACGAAGCAGGTTTATTTGCATTATCAAAGTGAGAATATGTCACATATGCATCCTTTGAGCTTTCAAACACTATTGAATCCGAGAAAATTTCTTCACCGTAGCAGGGCCATTTGGTGCTTGTGGGATACACTTTGCATCTGAGGTATGCACCGTCATATTTTCCGTTGTCATAGAACTTATAGTTTGTCTGGCCTGCAATATCAGTAAAGGTTACGTTATCGGTTGAATACTGCCACTGACACTTGGGATAATCCTCTGCATCGCCTTCGGCATCGGAATAACCGCTTGTAATTGCGTATACGCCATCGTCAGTTACTCTTATTGAAGCGCTTTCGGCTTCGGGAGCTGTGCCGTACTGATATACTCTGATATCGTCTACGCACGCCCAGTCAAATCTGAGGAGGTTTACGTTATCAGCATAACTTCCGTTTGCTCCCGGAGCTGTAACTGTGGTCTTTTTTGCAATCACATCATCAGGAACCTGGTTCCAGTGCTCTCCGTCGGCAGATATGAAGTATTTAACCTTAACTTCGTTCTTTGCAGTTGCATCAACAGATGAGTACACTATTCTGTAGTAATTCCAGCCGGTGGTATAGCCGGGTGTTGCACCATCCATAATAACCTGTGTTACACATCCGCCCCAGTTATTACCAATGAGGTATATGTTATGATACTGAAACTGCTTGCCGTTTTCTTCGTAAGGAATTGATTTTGCTCTGAATTCTACCGTGAGTTCATCGGGAATGCAGCTTCCGATATTAAAAGAGAAGTTTTTGCCGCCGTTTTTGTATTTGGAGGTATTCTGAGTGTCACCTGCAGTTGCACCGTCTATTATGGTAGCATCTGCTTCGGGGTCTTTGTCTTCATAATCAATAAAGAGATGTTCTACATATCCGGCTTTATACTTAACGCTTTCTGTTACGATTGCTTCACCATCGGTAGGATATTTTGAGCTCTTTGGTGTGATAACGGCTCTTATGTATTTTCCGTTATATTTTCCACCGGGTGCCCAGATTGCACCTTCAACACCTTCAACGGGAGCAAATGTAACGTTATCGTCAGATATTTCCCACGCAT
>JAZSOL010000088.1:0-9024 GCA_045536915.1 Clostridia bacterium | reverse complement strand
GGCTCATGATCAATATAATAATTGCAGAAAGTATTATGATAAAACTGTCCTGTTAAAAATTCCGGCACTTCTTCAGGACCTTCACTGTTATGGCAAGTCGGATCGTAGCCATGTCGTTCTGTGAGCCAAGGAGTTGATCATTTGGTTTGTCTTCCTAAGACCGCTTGGCCTCCGACTTGGCTCATGATCAATATAATAATTGCAGAAAGTATTATGATAAAACTGTCCTGTTAAAAATTCCGGCACTTCTTCAGGACCTTCACTGTTATGGCACACAAAATGCACATCAGCACGGTCTTTTTCCTCATATTTTCTGATAGATACCATTATATATCACCACCCTCAATCCGGTTTACAGGAATAGATTATCATAATGAATTAAAAAAAGCAACAAATTACTTGAAATTTTTTTGAAATAAGTGTATAGTTAAGATATACAGTTTTTGGGAGTAATTGCTATGAAATTTAAGGATAGTTTGACAAAAAAATCAGTAAAATCCTTGATAAATTTAATTATTTCAACTATGCCGAAGAGGTATTTTACAACACAGGAACGCTCGGATGAATTTATGCTTACGGGAGACAAAAAATTCCGTTCCGTACCCGGTAAAAATTGGACTGTCGGTTTCGGTAAAAAAGCATACACCCCTGATGATTATAACCATAAGACATATTATATTGCCGGCTATGATTCTGATAATCCCGTAAAAGGGGTACTTGATGACCTGTATGCAAGAGCAGTTTATCTTGATGATAATACAGGTGACGGCGGTGTGATTTTTTGTGCACTTGATTGTGTCGGAATCAGCAGAAAGGATATAAATGACATAAGAAAGCTTGCTGTTGAAAGCGGAAGGCTCGAAAAGGTTAAATCAATCAACATTTCTTCAACTCATACGCACGCAGGAATCGATACTCAGGGGCTTTGGGGTAAAAAGATCTATAAAAGCGGTAAAGACAAAGCTTTTATGGATAAACTCAAAGAATCCGCAGTTCAGGCTGTCATAACAGCTTTTGAGAACAGAAAAGACGGGAAGCTTTATTATGGTTTCGCTCCTGTTGAAGATATGCAGGCTGATGTCAGAACTCCCGTAACCTATGACAAAAACCTGACAAAAATCCGCTTCTCTCCGTATGACAAATCCGGTGACATTTTCATAGTTAATTTTGCTTCTCACGCAGAGCTGCTCGGAACAACATCGCTTGTCAGTGCCGATTTCCCCGCATATCTTATCAGGGAAATTGAGGACAATGTTCCGAATGCTGATGCTGTTTTTTTCAACGGTGCCGTAGGCGGTATGATTTCTGCTAAGGAAATAAAAAAGGTCTACAGAGATTCTATCGACTGTGAAGCCTATATGAAGGACTTCGGAAGACAATTGGGCAAAGCAGTTCTTTCAATCCGAAATGAAACAGAGCTGAAGCCGATTCTTAATATAAGATCCAAGGGTGTTATTATTCCGGGTGAAAATACTGTGCTGATTCTTGCAAGATATCTTAAGGTTCTCAATAACGATATCGGACGAACCGAAAAAAGGAGCAGTGCTTGTATTTATTCGGAAGTCGGATATATGGAATTGGGTGATAAGGATGTTGCTGTTTTTCTTGTTCCCGGCGAGCTTTTCCCCGAGCTCTATAACGGTGAATTCCTGACAGAAAAGGACAGTGCAAACCACAGAAGGGCAAGCTATAAAACGGTCCTTTCCGAAATGACAGAGTGCAAGCACAAATTTGTTGTCGGGCTTTGCAACGATGAGTTGGGCTACATTCTTGCTGAAAATGATTTTCTGCTTAATGAGACCCTGCCATATATCAACAAGGCTACTGATGATATGGACAGAGACCACTACGAAGAAACTAACTCAACCGGACCTGAGACAGGCAGAATTATTCTTGAAGAAACTGAAAAGCTGATCAGATCGGTTTACAATTGATTATAAGGAGATGTCAACAATGAAAAAGTGTTCCCGTTCTTTTATCGCAATTCTTCTTGTATTTACTATGTTTTTTTCTGTAAACTCAATAACTGCTTTCGCAAGCGGTGAACAGGACAATAATCCCATTTACTTTGTTTCAAATATGCTCGGAGGCTTTATTGACAGCTTGATCAGACTGTTGGGTGTTCTTACTCCCACGCCTGACTACCCGACGGTTGAAGAATACTTTGCTTCAGACAGTGAAAATTTCTATAAAGGAACTGAAAGCTTTATTGACAATGCTGCAGACGGAGCAAAATGGTCTCTCGGCTTCGGCAAGGAAAGCATTGTTCCCGACAATCTTCGTGACGGAAGCAAAAAATACTACACCGGCGGATATTTTACCCAGAAGGTGAACGGTGTGTTCGACGATCAGAAGGCTGTTGCAATTGCCCTCAACGACGGTTCGGGCAGAGGCACAACAATCTTTGCTTCAATCGACGGTATCGGTGTTGCCAATGCAGATGTCCGAGCTATAAGAAGTGCTGTAGAGCAAAAGCTCAAAGAAAAGGAAGTTGACAGCGATATCAATGCCATCAATATCAACGCTACACACTGCCATACGGTTATTGATACTCAGGGTATAGGTCTTGACCTGTTGCCTAAAATCTTTCTCAGTTTCTTCGGCGGAGCAGGCAGGTCAATGGATACTGAGTTTCTTGAGGTTATGATTGACCGTGCATCCGATGCGATTGTTGAAGCATATACGAATATCGAAACCGGTTCGCTCTATTATTTCGAAACAGCAGGTATGGGCAAGGATGACGAGCACGGTCTGTATGCCGATGATGAATACCCGTATCTTGTCAACAAGAGATACTATACCGAGGGCTATCAGCACAAATTTGCTTGCTTCAAATTTGTTCCCGACAACAAGACTTCAGCAGCAACAATCTTTACCAATATCGGCGCACACCCAACAATTGTTGATGAAGAAACAAATCTTCTTTCTGCAGACTTTCCTGCATTTATGGAAGAAAAAATCAACGGTGCCGGTATGAATTTTATGTTTATTCAGGGTGCACAAGCACCTGTTTCTGTTAACAAATGGGCAGATGTTCCGGCGTCAACCATTGGTGAGGTTGATGAAAAAGTCGCTGTCAATCCTACTGCAGAAGATTATAAGACAGCCATCCTCTACGGCTATGAATACGCAAGACTTATTCTGGAAGCCCAGGATAATTTAAAAGAAATTGAACCCATACTCAATGTCAGAATGACTGAGTATGTTGTCAGCCTTGAAACAGGTCTTTTCGCTTACGGTGCTACCGAAGGCTTTATCGGCACAACAACCGTAAAGGATTCTTCAAGCGAAACAGGTTATTCCGTTATTACGGAAGCCGGATACATAGAAATCGGAAAAGATATTGTTTTGCTTACTGTTCCCGGTGAAATTGTACCTCAACTTATATACGGTAATTTTGTTTCGGCGGAAGAATCATATTCAGGTACAGAATGGACTTATGAAGCAACCGCAAAACTCATTCCCGAAGGTAAAACAGTTCTTGTTATGGGACTTTGTAACGATGCAATCGGATATATTCTGCCGGATAACGACTTCGCACACTTTATTACTGATGTTATTTGGGATATGGATGGCGCAGATAAGATCTTTGGCTCCTATCACAGACATTATGAAGAACTGCTTTCAGCCGGAGCTTCAGCGGGGTCAACAACCGTTTCAACTTTAAATGAGCTCGTAAAAAGCCTGAACCCTTAAAGGTTTTGAAGTTAAAAAATAAAACAAATTTAAACTGTAACACACGAAGTGTTTACTGAGCTTTGTGGCAGAATGAATGACCCGGACAGAATACAGTTCGGGTCATTTAAATCCAAAAAAGGAGAAAAGCAATGGCAAAAAAGCTTTTTGATTATATAATCCACGGTGGAGATTATAACCCGGACCAATGGATAAGAACGCCCGAAATATGGGATGAGGATATGCGTCTGATGAAGCTTGCCCATATCAACAGCGCAACGGTCGGCGTATTTTCATGGGCAGCACTTGAACCTGAAGAAGGCGTTTATAATTTTGAATGGCTTGATACTATACTTGATAAAATGCATCGGAATGGTATTGCCGCAATCCTTGCCACTCCGTCGGGCGCGCGGCCTGCATGGCTTGCCGAAAAATATCCCGAAGTTTTAAGAAAAGACGAAAACGGGATACGCCGCAAATTCAGTGACAGACACAATCATTGTCTCACTTCCCCGGTTTACAGAGAAAAAGTCCGCAGCATCAACAGAATACTTGCGGAAAGATACAAAAACCATCCTGCCCTGAAAATGTGGCATATTTCAAATGAATACAGCGGAGAATGCCGCTGTGAGCTTTGCTGCGAGGCTTTCAGAAAATGGCTCAGAGAATATTATCACAACGATATCGATGAGCTGAATTTCAAATGGTGGAATGCATTCTGGTCGCATTCCTTCAACGATTTTGACCAGATTAATCCGCCCGAAAAAAACGGAGAAGACAGTGCATCGGCTCTTAATCTTGCATGGCAGCGTTTTATAACCGACAGCCACATTTCTTTTTTTGAAAACGAAATTGCACCTCTGCGGGAAATTACACCGGATATTCCCGTAACCACCAACTTTATGAAAAGATATAACGGAATTGATTATCAAAAGTTCGCAAATTATGTTGATCTTGTATCTTGGGACAGTTATCCTGCATGGGACAAGGGTAAAAACCTCGATGAGGCACTTGAAACAGCGTTTTTACACGATTTTTTCCGTTCATTAAAAAACGGTCAGCCGTTTTTCCTTATGGAAAGCACACCGTCATTAGTAAACTGGCAGGATGTCAACAAGCTCCCAAAATCGGGCATACATGAGCTTGCATCAATCCAGGCTGTTGCACACGGTGCGGACAGCATACAGTATTTCCAATGGAGAAAAAGCAGAGGCGGAGACGAAAAATTTCAGGGTGCGGTTATTGACCATTGCGGACACGAAAACACAAGAGTTTTCAGAAACGTAACAAGGCTTGGAGAAACACTTGAAAAATTGAATTCCGCTGTCGGAAGCGAAACCGAAAGCAGAGTTGCGGTTATATATGACTGGGAAAACGGCTGGGCAGTCAATGTTTTCCGGGGGTATAACAACATCCGCAGAGATTATGTGAAAGAATGTATAAAATGGTATGCTCCGTTTTATAAGAGAGGCATCAGCGTTGACGTTATTTCCATGCAGGATGATTATTCAAAATATGATATTGTTATCGCACCGTTTCTCTATATGCTTAAGAACGGCACGGAAAAACGGATTGAGGAATATGTTGAAAACGGCGGTAATTTTGTTGCAACGTATCTCTTAGGCATAGTCGATACTGATGACCTTTGCAGACTCGGCGGTTTCCCTGCAGGAAGGCTGAAGGAGGTTTTCGGCATATGGTGTGAGGAAACGGATTCTCTTCCCGAGGATATTACGGGCAAGGCCGGATTCAACGGCAAGGACTATGAAGTGAACCACATCTGTGACATCATCCATGCGAACGGAGCAAAAACTCTGGGCGAATATAAAAGCGATTTCTACTGCGGAATGCCCTGCGTTACAGAAAATGCATTCGGAAAAGGTAAGGCATACTATGCCGCCTTCAGAAACGACGGGACTTTTGCCGATGATTTCTGCGAAATGCTTATTGCCGAAAATGCTGTTGCTGCCGATGCGGACATAAAACTCAGTGACGGAGTTTTCTCAAGAAAGCGTGGCGACATAATTTTTATTATGAACTTTGCAGATGAAGAACGAATAATCGTTCTTGATAAAGAGTATACAGATACACTTAAAAACGAAAGCGTTTCCGACAAAATAACACTGCCTGTCTGCGGATATCTTATCATAAAAGCACATTAATAGGAGTTGACCTTATGAATAAATCACCTGAAAAAAGAGCAGAAGAACTTCTGAAAAAGCTGTCCCTTGAAGAAAAGATCTGTCAGCTTTCTTGTCAGATGCTCTATCCTATATGCGAGGATTACGAAGAAAGGCGAGAATATCGTTTCGGTAATTTCCGTAATCCCGGACATTTTATGCACGAGCAGCGAGGAGAACCTGTTTCTCCTGCGGAAGTTGCTGATGAAATTAACCGAGATATACGTCGTAGTATGGAGTGCAATTCGCTGTCTGTTCCGCCCATTGAACACGCAGAGGCTCTTCACGGAGCACAGTGGGGTATGGCAACCTGCTTCCCACAACCGATAGGTATGGCATCGATGTTTGATAAGGATTTAGTTGAACGGATAGGCGACGTTATAGGAAAGGAGTGTGCCGTTGTAGGTGTAAGGCAGGCTCTTACTCCGGTAGTAAATGTTGTCAGGGATTGTCGTTGGGGGAGAACAATTGAAAGCTTCGGTGAAGATGTGCTCCTGAACGGAGATATGGGTGCTGCAATTTGCAGAGGATTACAGAAAAACGGTGTTATCGCCACACCAAAGCATTATGCAGATAACTATTCTTATGGAGGAAGAGACTCCAATGTTTCCGATACAAGTGAAAGGACAATGCGAGAAGTTTATCTTAAGCCTTTTGAAAAGTGTATCAAGCAAGGCGGAGCAATGTCTGTTATGGCTGCATATAACAGCTGGGACGGTGTTCCCTGCACCTGTAACGAAAAGCTCCTAACCGATATTTTGCGTAACGAGTGGGGCTTTAAAGGCTTTGTTGTTTCTGATTACAATTCGGTTGAGGGCGTTTGGGAAGCACACAGACTTTTTGATACAGAATGGAAGGCTCAGGCAGCGAGCCTCAAAGCAGGTCTGGATGTTGATTTGCCACAAAACTCTTATGATGATTTGATGATTGCTTACAAAGAAGGTTGGATTGATGAATCTGATATTGACCGTGCACTTCTGCGTGTGTTGACCGCAAAGTTCAGCATCGGTCTTATGGACAAGCCTTTTGCAGACAGAAATGAGGCTCAGAGCCTTGTGCGCTGTGACGAGCATAAGCAACTGGCGCTTGAAGCAGCCCGCAGATCAATGGTGCTCTTGAAGAATGAAGGCGTTTTGCCTTTTAATAAGAAAAAAATGAAGAAGCTGGCTGTGTTCGGTATGGGTGCGGATGTTTTCCCGGTCGGAGAAAACTATTCCGGTCCTTTCGAAGTCAAATGGACGGCTGAGGATGCAAAAACACCGTTACAGTATCTCAGAGAATATCTTGACGGAGCCGTTGAGGTTGTTTTCGCGGAGGATGCTTACATCGAAGAGGTTGCCGCCGAGTGTGATGCAGCAATATATATGACTGCACTTGTTGAAGGTGAAGGACTTGACCGTTCGGATATCCGTCTTCCCGGTATTACGCGAACGGAACAAAAAGATAACAGTGCGGTTATTGTGGGCAAAATTGAGTTCACCGTCAAAACGGATCAGGAGGAAAGTATACGCAGAATGACTGCAGCAAATTCAAATTCAGCAGTTGTGCTTCTTAATGGTTCACCTGTAGATATGACTGCGTGGCAGGACGGCTGTGGTGCTGTTTTAGAAGCATGGTTCCCGGGTGAACAGGGTGCACAAGCTATATGTGAAATTCTTTTCGGAGAGATTTCTCCGAGTGGAAAGCTTCCCATAACATTCCCGAAAACTGTCGGACAGCTTCCTCTTTTCTATTCGATGAAGCCGTCAGGAAGAGGATACGGCTATATTGAAAATGACGGAGCTCCGCTTTATCCGTTCGGCTTCGGACTGAGCTATACAGACTTTAAACTTGATAATTTTGAATGTATCAATCTGGCGGACAGTCTTAAGATAAATCTTACGGTTGAGAATACCGGTGACTTTGATGGTGCGGAGGTTATTCAGACTTACCTGACGGGGATTAACTGTGATGTTGTAATGCCCCTGAAGGAGCTGAAAGCATATGCGCGTGTTGAGATTAAAAAGGGAGAAAAAACTCAAATCAGTATACCTGTTCCCAACGAAGCCTTCTGCTACTATGACCGCCGTATGGTTTTAGGTATGCATAACGGTGATTACACGGTTTCTGTCGGAACTTCTTGTGTCGATATTCATAAAACCTTCAAAATCAAAGTACGTGACGGAAAAATAAGTCAGCTCTCCGACAACAGATAGAACTACGATTTTGATTATTTCCCTATAAAAGCACCGCATGTAAATTTAGCATCAAGCCTGAAGCTTGATACAAAACCTAACATATTACTTTTTGCCGTAATATAAATCTTCAATGATGTTTGACATTATGTATTCCTCCATATCTGAGAAAATATATTAGAGTACGAAATATAGAATATGTATTGCCGGAGAACTACTTGTGTTATGAACATCCGCACCATATTGAGTATTCATAGGGGATTCCTTTATGAATACTCAATTTTTTTGCCTTATGTGTGTTACTGACAAAATCAAAGCTTGTTATGTATTCAGGTTGATTTGTTTGGTGATTATGTGGTATACTCTTTTTACAAAAATTATCGGAGGTGCAATTAAAATGAAGCATTGCGGAACGCAAATGTTAGAAACAGACAGATTGATTTTAAGAAGATATGAGAGTAAAGATGCTGCCGCAATGTATAAGAATTGGGCATCAGATTCGGAGGTCACTAAATATTTAACGTGGCAGACACACTCCGATGAGGCAGTAAGCCAAAGCATTATAAATGAATGGTTAAAAGAATATTCTAACGATAATTATTATCATTGGGCTATCGTATTAAAAGAAAACGTTAATGAGCCTATTGGTGATATTGCCGTTGTGCACATGAACGAAGAAGTTTCTATGATGCATATCGGATATTGCATAGGAAGAGATTGGTGGCATCAGGGAATAACATCAGAAGCACTTAAAGCAGTTATGGACTTTTTATTTGATGTAGTGGATGTAAATCGAATTGAGTCAAGACACGACCCAAGAAATCCTAACTCCGGTGGGGTAATGAAAAAATGCGGAATGAAATACGAAGGAACTTTACGTAGTTCTGATTGGAACAATCAGGGTATCTGCGATGCTTCATATTATGCGTTGTTGAAATCGGAAAGATAATATGAGGTTTGATATGAGCTACATAATGGATTTGAGAAAAGTGGTC
>JAZSOL010000247.1:0-2363 GCA_045536915.1 Clostridia bacterium | reverse complement strand
TATGTAATAAAGAGAAAAACATCGTAAAATCGATGTTTTTCAACATATAGTGTAAATTTCAGAATTTTAAAAGGTACTTTATCACTAATATCAGGTTTAAATCATGCTTTTGACGTTCTGGACTTTTTTTACATTCCCTTTGATTGAAAATTATTCAACACATTTTCCACACGGTGTAAGTCCGGAATTTACGGCTTCATCATATGTTATTTCATAGCTGTTTGCACCGCCGCAACCGGAATTGGAATGATATCTTTTCCCCGTGGGGGTTTTGTAGATTTTGGGCATATCAGTGTTTTTTTGGAGTGTCGGGGTTTCGCTCAGATAGTTTTCGCCGGATGCGTAGTCAATAAATATATGGGGCTGAACATTGTAGCAATAGACGCAAAAAGAAATTCCGAGCCCGTTATCTTCCACGGAATATGCTTCCATCAACACTCCGTCTGCAACAAGATTGCTTCCGGTAAACACAGGAGTAACACGATACATCACGTGGTTTTTGGTGGCTTCAATGTAGTCATCAACCATGTTTTCAAAAGGCAGCATACCGCTGATGTTTAAATATCTTGTGCCGGTTATGAGATTTCTTTCGTTTGCGTTTTCGCCGGTAAGCTGATATCCTATTAAATGGCATCGGTTGTAGATGTAGCCGCCGTCTACGACATCATATTTTTTGTTTTTCCAGCCTGTTGGAGTTATGGAACTGATGCTTTCTCTTTCGCCTTTTGGCATTATATCTTCCGCCACGGAAGCCATGCTGACATCGCATCTGCCAAGTGAGTCGAGACTGCTGTAGTATTCAAATGAAGCTCTGATGATTTCATATTCCTCAAAATACGGAATGTTGTTGTTGATTGTTGCATATGCTATACCTGAATAAGACGGCACTTCTCTCATAAGCTCTGCATATTCTTCATCATCAAAGGAATTTCTTATGATGAACACCTTCTGCTCGTTGCCGTCCCATGCCACACCAAGATTGAATCCCTCTGCAATAAAGCGAATGGGGAGCATTGTGCGGCTGTTTATAATTTGCGGAGAAACATCAAGCGCATATTCAGAACCGTTAAGGTATGCGGTGGGGCTGTTTATCTTTAATACTATGTAGTCATCTTCCATTTTCAGTGTCACACTTTGGGTGGTTTCGTCCCAGTGAACACTTCCGCCGAAGGCTTCAATAATTGCTCTTATTGGAACAAGGGTTCTTCCGCCATTTATAACCGGAGTGGTGCTTTGTCCGAAGTCAATTTCACATTCCCTACCGTTTATCTCCATAACCGGATTGTTGATTTGCATACTCACCACAACATCTGAATCAAAGCTTTCTGCAAGTGCAAAAGAGCAGGAGATAAGGCAACCCAGAAGCACACATAAGAATGCATATAATTTAATCTTTTTAATTTTAATCACATAATTCATCAAAGTTATTTTTATGTTTTTCCAAGATGGCAGTTGTTCATATATTTTTCGCTTTAAAACCATAGGTATCCCTGTAATTATTTATTATTCTCTGATCATTCAGATGTAACCCCTGAGAAATCAGATCATCCATAATTGCTTTTTTCATTTCGTATGAAATTTTGTCTGATTTATTTATTGTGTTCCATTTTTCACGTAAAGAAGCCCATGTTGCAGGATGGTTTGAATAGGTAAATGAAAATGCAGGTTTGTTTTTTCTCAATTCAATATATTCTATCGCATTTTCCTCGCAGGGGTTGTTTACGAGTTTGTTGAATATTTCACTTTCCTTCTTTGCAAAAGACATTGCAGAATGAAACCCTATCGGAGAGAGCGCAAAAACCATTTTAAACATCGATAAGTAATTTTTCACCAGATTTTTTAAAAACATATTATCATCCCTTTATTTATTAAATTCATTCTATCACACTGATTTAAAAAACAAGATTAATTGCACATGTTGACCAGGTGGATTTCAATTCTTGCAATCACATAACTCATTATAAGTCTCCATAACCCTTTTGTCAAGTCGTGTCATTTACTTAAATAATTAACTTTTATACTCTTTGTTTTCCTGATTAAAGTTTATACAAACTCTAACATCTCATGGCATTATATTCCAACGGCCGTCACCATTCCAAGGTAATGCAACACTATTGTTTTATCTTTGATATACTATTCCAAATTCTAATAGTTCCTTGAAAACTTTATCATTTGTCTTCCACTGAACTTCTAAAGTTTCATTTCAATTTTAATTAATGGATGTTTTATAATATTTCCTCAATTAGTCGTGTCAAAACTGACCACATTGTGAGAACATTGCTATGACTAATCTCTTCTTTCATACGAATTTCTTTTGCAGGATGAACAACATTTCTATAATCACGAATATAATGTCCTAAGTG
>JAZSOL010000044.1:0-13708 GCA_045536915.1 Clostridia bacterium | reverse complement strand
TATGTAATAAAGAGAAAAACATCGTAAAATCGATGTTTTTCAACATATAGTGTAAATTTCAGAATTTTAAAAGGTACTTTATCACTAATATCAGGTTTAAATCATGCTTTTGACGTTCTGGACTTTTTTTACATTCCCTTTTATTTGTAAACTTCCACCCATCGCAAGGCCATACATATTAAAGAATGGAACCTCTCAACTCTTCGGGTGATTTAGGCGAAAGATATGCCGGTGCAACATCAAATGCTGTTTTGCATCCGCTCATACCTTCTTTGTTCATTCTGTGTGCCGCTCTTGCATATGCCACTAAAACAGATGAAGTAAACTCAGGATTTGAATCGAGCTTCAGGCTATATTCAATAATGTGGGAATTCTCATTATTTCGTCCGGTTTTTCCGCATCTGATAACAAAACCACCGTGAGGAATTCCGCTATGATTTTTCTTCATTTCAGCTTCGTCTATAAAATGAACAATTGTGTCATAATCTGCAAAATAGTTGGGCATTGTTTTGATTTCGTTTTCTATTCTTTCTTTATCGGCATCATCTGATGCAACAACAAAGCATTCTCTTATATGCTTCTGACGCACGGTGAGCTCTGGGTTTTCTCCGTTTCTCACAGACTTTAATGCTTCGTCAACAGGAATTGTGTACTGACGTGCATCAATTACCCCGTCTATTCTTCTTACAGCATCGGAATGCCCCTGGCTAACACCCTTGCCCCAGAACGTATAATCTTTGCCGTCAGGGAGAATTGCCTGCGAATACAAACGGTTGAGAGAAAACATTCCGGGGTCCCATCCGATTGAAATCATAGCAATTTTACCGCTTTGGCGAGCCGCTTTATCAACATTTTCAAAATGCTCAGGGATTTTTGCGTGCGTATCAAAGCTGTCTACCACATTAAAATTATGAGCCAGAGCCGGAGTCTGCTCAGGCAAATCCGTTGCACTTCCGCCGCATATAATAAGAACATCTATGTTATCCTTATGGGATAAAATATCATCAATAGCAAAAACCTTCGTGCCGGAAAAAATCGGTTTCACACTTTCAGGATTACGACGCGTAAAAACTCCGTAGAATTCCATATCACTGTTTTGCATCACTGCACATTCAACGCCTTTACCGAGATTTCCGTATCCCGCTACAGCCACTCTGATTTTCATTGTTATTCCCACTTTCTGATTAAAGTATTTCATTTATTAAATTTATCACTTTTATGCCGTTTTGTCAATTGAGCATCGTTAAAAATTTTTATCATTGCAAAAAATATTTTTGATATATTTCACAATAAAAACAAAGCAGATATTAATGTGAACTCCGTCTCAAAAATATCTGCCATAAAATATTTATTTTTTATTCATTGCGGCATCAAGCGCTTCCTGCGCTGTTTTATAATCAAAAGCTACAACGAATTTCCCATCCGTGTTTACTGCCGCATACATTCCCGATTTCAAAACAGGAGCAAAACCGTTTTGAAATTCAAAAACATAATCATAGTTAAAACCGAGAACCGTGCTGTTGTCAAATGATATTATTCCCCAGTTTCCGTTTGCTGATGCGGCGGCTATAAGATTATGATCATACGACGGATTGAATCCCATATATTCAAACGGAATAATAACATTTCCCTCAACATCCACAATTCCGTATTTACCATTTTGAGAAACTATTGCCTTCCCGTAATCAAAATCCTGAGCTGAATCATAAATATGAGGAATTATCATGTCTCCCGAATCGTTAACATAGCCGTAGAGTGTTTTATTGCCGGCTGATATCCCCACTGCTGAAAGTCCGTTTGAAAAAGGGCCGGCACTTTCATATATAAAACCCGTGAGGTTTTTTCCGAAAGAGGAAAACAGCGCCCATCTTCCGTTTGACTTTAAAAACATTGAAAGTGCACTCCCCTGCCTGATTTCATCGTGCACACACTCCACAATCTCGTTTCCTCTGTGGTCAACGAAGCCATAGCCATTGTCATACACTAACGCCATACCGGCATTGAATTCTTCTGCATATGAATATTTAAAATCCGTGAGCAAGGTATTGTCTGTTGACAACACAGCGAACCTGCCGTTTTTATAGCAAATGGCAGATGGCATATCGTTGAACGGATAAATATAGTCATATTCAAAAGGAATCGCCACATCGCCGTTTTTATCTATGGCGCCGTATTTGTTGCCGACCTGTGCCACCGTGATTTCAAGATTGCCAAACGGAGCAACGTAGTCATACACAGGCGGAATCAGAACCTTACCTCCGCAGTCTATAATACCGACTTTGCCGTTTTGAATCATTCTCGCTCTTCCGTTTTCATCGAATTTATCGAGAGCTTCATATTTAAGGTCAATAATAACATTTCCAAAGCTGTCGATATAGCCCCACATACCGTTTTTCTCAACATAATATCCCTTTATGTAGATATTATCCGTCTGGACACCGGCTGTAATCTTATACACATTATCATAGCTTTTTTCACCGAAAGCACCCGTGGAACAAAAATACAAACACCACCGGTTGTCGGGCTTTACCATAGCTATCATATTTCCGCAGTAAACAATATCGTTATATGCCACGGGGATAACGATATTCCCCTGAATATCACACATCCCCTTCAATCTGCCTTTTTCAAGATATATCTCCGATTCCGATACATATGTAATTCCGGAATATTCAACGTTTGTAATAAGATTACCCTTTGTGTCTATAAGACCGTAGCGGTGATTTTCGGTTGCTTTGAAAAGAAGCGGATTATCATAGTTATTTATATCATCATAACGGCAGTTCATTATGAGCGTGTTTTCAGAATTCATCAGACCATATTTGCCGTTTTTCCACACTATTGCAACACCTGACGGATTATCAAGACCTTTCTGATAATCGTTTTTCGTTATATATATTTCATTTTTTTCCACATCATACTCAATAGGCATTCCGAATGCCTCGCAAAGCATTCTGAGCGGAATAAAGCTTGCACCGCTGTTATCCTCTTCATACGGAACATATGCGCTGTCGGATATCTGATATGCAAAAGAATGACGGTCGCCGATGTTTACCGTTCCGGCATATGAATCATATGTTACAGTGCGGGTGTTATCAGAAAAGCTATGCACAAAGCCATAGTCGTCTGTGCTGAGTGTGTAGCCGAATATCTCCGAAAGGCGTTGCGCTTTTCCATACACTCTTCCGCCGCTTACCGCAAAATCACTGCCACACGCAAGCATATTTCCGTTCACGAAAATGCAGGGGACAATGTCCTGCGCAAAACACACTGCCGATAAGCTCAGCATCACTGCTGTAAAAAACAAAGCGGCAAAAAACTTTTTCATACACTCACCCCCATCATACTGCATTAATCATAACACAAGCCCGGGACGGAGGCAATAAATCTGAAAAAAAGAAAAGTATCTGTAATATTCATATAACAGGATTGTAAATTTTGATTTAGCGGTGAGTTGGAAGCCTAAATTTGTGTTGCGGTATTGTAGGGGACGGCGTCCTCGACGTCCCGTTATCGCAAAACATCGTACGTCCGGGACGATGTAGGCATCGTCCCCTACTACAACGTAACATCTAAAACTTTACGTTTGATGTGTAGGGTACAGCCTTCAGGATGTGCCGAAAACGGTTCGTAGGAAACCGCCGAACCCTACAATGGTCAAATTTTAATCGAAACAAGGTACTACGCCATTTGTGTGCCGTAGGGTCGATTCGTGAATCGACCCGATAAATCATAATCTTCCCCTGAGCCTGTCAACCGATATATATGTTTCATAAACAACCGTCAGAAAATTCCAGAAATTCTTTGTTATATTTCCATCCGGATTCAGTCCGCATGCAATTTGCAGCGACTTTATGCTTTCACGGGTGCGGGAATCAAGTTTTCCGTTCACCGACGGCTCAATTATATTTTCAAACTGCTCCGAAAGCGCATAGAGCATAGACTGAATAATTATAACCGTAGGATAATATGAATGATGATTTTCATCGAGTCCCTGCTCGGGATATATAACCGCAGGTTTGCCGTCGGCATTCATAAGCTCTGTTTGCTTATACACTCTGACTATATGGTCCCACGTGCTGTTGTCGGCCACTCCCGTTTCCCCGAGTGAAAACTCTTTCTGAAAAGCTCTTACCGCACTTTGAGTTACCTCTCCGTAAATGCCGTCGGGAACAACCATAGGAATTGAAGGATACCTTCTTGATATAGTCCGCAGAAAAACCTGTAGATTACGTATTGGTGAGTTGAAATTCAAAGACTGCATATTTACCTCCTTTAATCTCAAAAATCACTGTCATCAAGAGAAATATCGTATCCGCGAAACTGAGTCGGCTGAAGCTGTTCGCGGCTTTGAATGTTTTCTCGGAGGACAACATTTATTATTGCAGTGTAGGTGTTATATACGCTGTTCCACGTTGCTGAATCCACTATTCCCGTAACCGGAAGACCGTAGGCTTGCTGATACTGACGGACTGCATTCTGAGTGAGTTCGTCATATTCCGCCGTCACACGCAAATCGGATATTCTCGAATCGAAAAAAGCAATAACATCCAGAAAATACTGAAGATTTGAAACCTTTGTACCTGTGGTACCGGGAGTTAAATCGCCTGTAAATTCCAGCGGATAGCCAAGCAGTTTCTGCCCCTCCGAATCAAGCTCGGAAAGGCGGTTGACAGCAACATACAAAAATACGAGCTTATTCCACGTTGCTCTTCCCACAACACCATCGGGCGTGAGATTGAAAATTTGCTGAAATGTTATTACCGCGTTTTCTGTATTCTCGCCAAAAACACCGTCTACAGGGTTAATCTTCGGAATAAGCGGATAATCATCGGAAACAGAATTCAGATACTCCTGAATAACCGTAACCGTGGCTCCTCTGTCTCCCCTCCTCACGGGGAAACCCGGATAAACCGACGTTATTCCGGCAATCGGCGCATCAACAACAAGCTCAATATCGTCGCCGTAGTAGTATTTCAGAATATCAACCGAATTTCTGCCCCCGGATGCAAGCTCCTGACTTCCCCACTGCGAAAGCCCGTTGCAGGTTGTGGTTGTGCCGTTGCAAAACTTTGCCGCAAGCGGTTCAAGATTACCCTGACGTCGAATGTAGGTCGTGAAAATATCGTCCACGATTCGGTCTATGTTTTCAAAAATATTTCTTCCGTCAATATACTTCTGGTCATAGGCAGTTGAGGATGTTATATCAAAATTATAGCCGCGGCTTCTGTAGTATTCGGTGTAGACACGGTTCAGTGCATATGATATCTGAGCATAGATATTTGCATAGATTGCCGCTTCATCCCATGTGGGATAAATTTCACTTGAAGCAACGTTTTTAATATAATTCGGAAAGCTGACCTTGACGTTTGGTGCATCGGAATCCGGAGTACCGAGATGAACCGTTATAAAATCCGGAACATAAGGAGTAAAAGGTATTGGCATTTTCTATTCCTCCCTCACAGATTTGATTCAGGTATATCATATATTTCGGTTTTCTCCTCCGGTGATACTTCGGAATCGATCGGAAGCATAGGCGCCTGCTGAACAGAAACCTGACCTGCAAAAATCTGCACACCGGTTATGTATTTCGTGGCATATTCGGGATGACTTATCCGGACATTCACGGTTGCGTATGGCAAAGCATTCCCTGGAGTCTTAGAAAGAGCGGCATCGGGCGCTTCAATGGGAATGAGACTTGTTTTACCCGTTTCATCAGTTGTACGCACACCGTAGAGATATTTATCGCCGGGCATCGGCGATTCAACGGTAAACACAGCACCCTCTATGGGTATTTCTGCCTCTGATGTATAGACACGTGCCATAATATAGCCAAGCTGCAATATAATCACCTCACAATATTATATTGCTTAAAATGTATTATATAACAACAAAATAAGCATATCGCTATTTGGCAGCGATATGCTTGTTTTCAACTATATAAAACTTCATCAGCTATTTTTAAAACAATCCTTTATTTTATCTCATTAATATTATACGGTGTTGTCTGGTAAACATAATAGTTAAGCCAGTTTGAAAACAGCAGATTTGCGTGGGAACGCCATTTGACAACCGGTTCATTTTCAGGGTTATCATCTGGAAAATAGTTTTGCGGAACCTCTATTGGTAACCCTGCATCAACATCACGGAAATATTCTTTTGCAAGAGTATCCTTATCATATTCGGAATGACCGGTTACATAAATCTGCTTTTTATCGATGCTTGCTGCAATGTAAACTCCGGCTTTTTCGGAAACAGCTATGATATCAAGGTCCTTGCAGGCTTCGATATCTTCTGTGAGCACGTGGGAGTTTCTTGAATGAGGCGCATAGAACTCATCGTCAAATCCGCGAACGAGCATGGTTGTTTTACGGTTCACGGTGTGCTTATATACCCCAAAAAGCTTTTTGTCGAGAATGTGTTTTTTAATCCCGTGATGATAATAAAGCCCCGCCATTGCTGCCCAGCATATGTGGAACGTACTGGTTACGTTTGTTTTGGACCATTCCATTATTTCTTTTAATTCATCCCAGTAGTCAACATCTTCAAAATCAAGCTTTTCAACCGGCGCACCGGTTATGATGAGTCCATCATATTTATTATGCTTAATGGAATTGAAATCTGTGTAGAACTCGTCTATGTGTTCCTGAGAGATGTTTTTCGACCTGTAGGACGCAGTGTGCACAAAATCGATTTCAACCTGAAGCGGAGTGTTTCCGAGAACTCTTGCAAGCTGAGTTTCCGTTACAATTTTGGTGGGCATTATATTTAAAATAGCAATCTTAAGCGGACGGATATCCTGAGTAAGAGCTCTTTTTTCTGTCATACAAAATATGTTTTCTCCGAGGAGAATACTGTTTGCCGGCAAATCTTCCGGTATTTTTATTGGCATAGTCTAACCTCCTAAAGAATCAGTGTTGAAAGATATGATATCAGGGGCAGTGTCCCGATTGAAAACACGGTTGATATTGCAACAACCGCCGATGCATAACCGGTATTTCTTCCGGACTGCGCCGCAAAAATGGCGGCAATTGTTGCACACGGGCACCCTGCCGACAAGGCAATTGCAGTGCTGATTTGAACATCAATCCCGAGAAACCGGAATGCAAAGAGCGCCAGAACGGGCAGGAGTATGAGCCTTTCGAAGCACACTTTGTAAACAGTTGATTTCTTAAGCGTATCAAAAACATTTGCCTCTCCGAGATATACTCCGAGAAGAATCATTGCAACCGGAGTGTTGAGTGCTGCAAATCCGCCCACAATCTTTGCCGGAATCTCCGGAAGCTGAATTTTAAAAATGAGAAGTATGATTGCAATTACTATACTTATTACTCCCGGATTCAAAACTATTTTAGTCCACGATACTTTCTGACCGTTGTTTCTGGAATACATTCCGTAGCCATGGGTCCAGACGATAAGATTAAACACCGTGAGATACGCAGAGCCAAACAAAACTCCACCCGAGCCAAGAGCAGATTCAAGAAGCGGAATTCCCATAAATCCGCAGTTTGAATATATAGTGCAAAATTTGTCTATAACCGGAGTTTTCGACTTGGTTTTAAGATGCAAAAGACTCACAATAAGAATCGCAGCAACGTGAAATCCGAGGCTTAATGCAAATGCAAGAACAAGCTTTCCCATAACGTCTCCGCTTAAATTATCCTGAAATGCCTTTATTATCACACACGGTGTAACAAGCATCAGGAGTATATCCGCGAGCTGTTTTGTTCCGGATTTGGTGAGCACCTTTGCTTTTGTCATAATAAATCCGATAAGAATATATATTGCCATTATAAGAACCTGTGTTGCCACAGCAGATGTTATTTCCATTTATTATATCACTCCCTGACAATATATTATAACAAAAACTCAAAAATATATCAATTGCACATTTCAACAAAAGTGCAGAAAAACACAGGATATTTTTATAACCATATCAGTCTGTGTATTTCAAAACTGCTTCATCAGCAACCTTGCGTGCAAGCTCAACAAGTCCCGGTTCAGTTTCAATATCAAAGTCTGCAAATGAATTATTACAAACGGGATTTCCCGTGAGCATTCCATACCACGTGAGTCCGAGCGCATATCTTCCGAATCCGTAGTCTGCATGAAATGTATCGCGGTGAATCTTTTCATTTGTTGTTTTTGAAAGAGCAAGCATAGTTTCGCCGGATGGAATAATGCGTGCACCGCCTATGTCATCTGCCGCCTGTTCGTATGAATTTTTAATATCTGCAAACATTGCGTCCGGTGTTTCATAACCCATAGTTATGCAGAGTCTATCGCTTCCACCCTCATATGCCCATGTCTGATGAAGCATAATTTCAGCTTTTGGCGAATGGAAATCAATGTATTCAACAAGAGCATTGAGATAAGGCTGATATGTGGAATAATCTGTTGAGTAATGACTCACCTGCTGAAGAGTTATAACGTCCCACATATCACTTTGAAGCGCTTCTTTTATGCTCACGTGGAATTTGGTTGATTGCCCGTTGAATTCAAGCTCATATGCTTTTGCATCATTGTTGATGTTCACAAAATGAGTGTGAAGCGGACATCCGCCGATGTAGAGATTCACCGCTTTAAGCTTTTCACCGTCTGCTTTTGCAATCTGATGAAGATACCTCTGGGCATCCTGAGAAAAACTGTTGCCTATTGATAAAACTTTCAATTCTTTATTCATTGATTTTCCCTTTCTTCTTTTGAATATTATATGTGATTTTCGAAAGAATCTTTCCGGGAACCAATTTTGAAAAGGCAATCATCACCTTCATTGAAATCCCCGGAACTATCACTCTTTTTCCTGCAAACATCTTTTTTAAGCCGTATTTGGCCACATATTCGGCACTAAGTCCGCCAAATGAACTTGATACATCTGCCACCTTGTCAAATTCAGTTTTAACAGGACCCGGACACAGCACAGAAACGCTCACATTCCGGCATTGCCTGCGGATTTCCTCGTCAACGGCTTCCGTGAGCCTAAGAACATATGCCTTTGAAGCATAATATGACGAAAGAAAAGGCCCCATCATATACCCTGCCGAAGATGCAACGTTCAGAATGAAACCGCTTTTATCTGAAAGAAATTTCTTTGCAAACAGCTTTGTGAGAATATGCACCGAGCGTATGTTTAAATCAATCATTTCAAGCTCACGTTCAAGAGAAGTATCCAAAAATTTTCCATACACTCCGAATCCGGCATTGTTTATGAAAACATCAATTTTTTCATCTTTCAAAATTTCATAAAGCCTCTTGCAATTATCCTCTCCGGATAAATCCATCACAACGGGCACAAAACCCGTTGTGATTTCCTTTCCCAGCTCTTCGAGGCGGTCTTTTCTTCTTGCAACAGCATATATATCATATCCCATTTGAGCAAGCTTCAGGCAAAACTGTTTTCCTATGCCGGAGCTTGCCCCCGTAACAACTGCTTTCATTGTGATTCCACCTCAGATTATATCATATACCTGTCTGAGCAAAGTTATAACCGTCTGCCCAGTTCTTTTCAGGATGCATATTCCATACGCAGGGTTCTTTGAAAAATGATGACGGCCCTATTCCCAAGGTCACATCATCAACCATATGATGCGGCCCGAGAAGGTTTTTAAGATTATTTACTATTGTTATCTTAAGCTTGTTTTCACCTTTTTCAAGAATATCGGCAACCGGAATTTCGTCAGCACACCAGAGGCAGGTTTTAGATTTTCCGTTGGCTTCGAGATGAACAACGTTTATGCCCTTTCTCTCCAACTTCAAAACAGGATTATCTCCTGTTACACACACAGTTTCTTCAAATGTCATCTTACCGCAGAAAAACGGATATCCGTTTTTCTCAAGTCTCTTATATGGAACATCTCTTTTTGGCGCTTCTATAGAAAAGCTTCCGTCAAACACGCATCTGAGGTTATTGTTTTCAGTCCAGTTTCCATTTGTGCCCACCGAAAAATCACCAATTAAATAAATCGATTCGATTTCCATATCATAGTTGAGTTTGTTTTTCTCACTTTCAAAAATCTTTGATTTTTCAATGTTTTCATATACCTCGGCAGACTGAGAGAATCTGCATTCAAGGCTTATAACATTCTCACCGCATTTAACATAATCGGTAATATCTATTTTCTTGAAGCTCTTATCTGCAAAATATCCGCTATGGTCAGAAGAAATCTTCTTTCCGTTCACGCTGATATCAAAAATCCACGGTGTTTCGCACACTAAGATAAGCTTTTCGGGGATATAGTTTATCTGAGTCTTGAAATCCATATGAATGTCAACAGGTCTGCACAGGTTATTGGCTCTCTGAGCAATATTTAACACATATCCGTTTTTCTCCTGAAGCTCACCGTCAAAATAATAGTCGCAGTAATCAAGAGTGAGTGCATTGTCGCTCACGGATACAATATGCCCAACTGATGAAAGAGCTATGTATTCCTTTTCTTTTTCTTCGCATTGAATATTACTGCTTCCGTCTTCAATAATCATAAGGCTGTCGCCGTAGGCAAAGGTATAGTGTCCGTCAAAATCCTCAAGGTCTCCGGTAATGATATTGAGTTTCTTACCCTTAACGCCAATAACTGCTTTCTGGGTTTCTTCGGTTGAATTAACAAAGTAGTGTGCCGTAAAATCCGGATGAACAGACTTATTGTAGGTAATATTTTCATTATCAATAACGTCTTTGGGTTCAAAATCCGCTTCCGAAACCACGATTCCGCCGGAAAGCCTGAATTCATCAAGAAGTTTCTGGGTGCTGTCGAGCATGCATTCGTTTTCGGGAGCAATAATTTTTGAATAGCTCTGATTACCTATTATAAGTTTGCCGTTTTCAACTTTTGCGTGACGCCTCATTATGAGCTCATCACCTATATGATATAAAATGTGTTTCTTTTCAAGACGAACAAGAATATCGAGGAAGCTTTTACCGGCATCTTCAATGTTGCTGTTTTGTTCACCGTCATACATGGACCATGCTTTCGAAATTGTGCTTACAACGAGAACATCGGCAGTTTTTTCGCCTTCTGCCATTATCATACCTATTCGTGACATTGCATCGTTAAAAGCATTGTAGTATTCCCACCACGGCTGCTGACAGAACATTGCCGGCGGATAATCTCTCTTGCGGATGCCTCTGAGAGAATATCCCTCAAGATGCTGACAGAGAAGATTTATTCCCCTCACCATCTGCCATTCGTAGATTCTTTTTAAAATATCAAAGCTTGCATCATGGCTTGAAAGAGCAAAGGTTTCGGAAAGAACCTGTTTTTTTCCAAACTGCTCTGCCACGGTTGAAACCTGTTTTGCCGTAAGGCAGTCAAAAATATTTCTTCCGAGCCAGTCCATACCGGGGATATGGAAATACTCATAGTGAGGCATACACGCACCGTTTGTTTCAATCTGACTGTTGAAAGTTTCTTCAAGCACAAGGTGACCTGTGAGCTTAAGTCCTCTTTCGGAGCACCAGTCGTATATCTGCTTCATAAAGTTATCCGAGAAAAGCTCTGTTACCATAAGCCAGAATTTTACTCTGGTTGCTTTGAAGTCATCAACATCAAGGAAAAGCTCATGGAGATGTTCATTGATATTTTCGCCGTAACGCTTTTTATATTCATCTTCAAACACAAAGCTCCACGGAGTTCCGCTTCTTGAAATCTGCGGTTCATCGGTGAAAAATCCGCATATACGATTTTGATATTTTTCATAATACGGCTTATATATTTTATCAATAAAAGTTGCAATTACTTCTTTATCAAGAGTATCAACATAAAACGGGTTTATCTCATAGTAGAAATATTTTCCCGCACATTCGCAAATAAACGTGTCCGGATGGTTGTTTTCATCTTCCATACGAAGATATTTCTGCTGATACTTTACCCCCATTCCGTTTACGATACCGCCGCCAAAGCCACTCGGCCATCCGTTTTCATCATATGCCCACGGATACATTGAGCGCTCCTCCGCCTCCTCGGTTGCGGCAGTTACGTTGTCAAACCACTCTTTTTTCATATATTCCGTCTGGAGTCCGCCCCTTGCATGCATAAAAAATCCGCCAATGCCGGCTTCATCCATCACCTTTACCTGGCGCTTTGTTTCTTCGGTATCAAGCTTTTCATTCCAACTCCAGAAAGGAATCGGGCGGTATTTTTTTGGTATGTTTTTAAAGTCCATAAATTGATCTCCTTTATACGAAATTAATTAAAATCATTATAGAATTCGTGTACAATTCAGATGCCGCAAAATCATTTTACCAGGAGTAAAAATGCTTGCTTGCAAGGGCATTTTTGCGACGCCGTCAATTGACACAGTGCTCGAAAGAGCACAAAAGGGCGATAGCTCTTAAGAATTTTATGGAATAAAATTTTGTATGTGTCAATTATATCACAAGTTCGGAAAAATTTCAACACAAACCCATAAATTCAAAAATTTATTATGAAAAAAGGACTACAGCAAATTGAACCGACCCCCAAAAGTTAGACCAAAAATCTAACGATTGGGAGGTCGGTTCAGAATATAGAATTTAATATTATTACTCATTAAAACACCCTTTCTCACATTTTTATATGCGAGTTATTATATCATCATTACATCACTGTGTAAATAAATATTTGTGACATCTTTGAAGTGTTTTTTGTCTGATTTTATAAAGTTTATCACATAAAATATGTTTTGTAAATAATCTATACGGACATTTTTTAAAATTTTTTGTCCTAAATTATTCAAACGAAAGTCAGAATCATGTTTTGACGGTATACAATTAAGCCGGCAGTTGATTTTCCAAACTTTTCTTATCTGCCATCAACCATTATTTGATTATAATTCATAATAAAACAATCCCTCTGCTCAAAATTACTCATATTTTGACACAAAATAAAAAAAATACTTGCTAAGGGAAAAAAAGTATGTTAAAATATTAACATCTATTCTAATGCAAATATAAGAAAGGGGTCATATAATGATTTACAGTTCAGAAGTAGAAAATATGTGTGTTGTAAAAAAAGGCGCAAACCACGGTCCCGCTCCTATTCCTGAAGAGGGCAAATGGGTTGCATCCAAAGAAATCAAAGACATTTCCGGCTTTACCCATGGTATTGGCTGGTGTGCTCCTCAGCAGGGTACCTGCAAACTTTCTTTAAATGTTAAAGATGGTATTATTCAGGAAGCTCTTGTTGAAACAATCGGTTGCTCGGGTATGACTCACTCAGCTGCTATGGCATCTGAAATTCTCCCCGGCAAAACAATTCTCGAAGCATTAAACACAGACCTCGTTTGTGATGCTATAAACACAGCTATGAGAGAACTCTTCCTCCAGATTGTGTATGGAAGAACTCAGACAGCTTTCTCCGAAGGCGGTCTTCCCATCGGTGCAGGTCTTGAAGACCTCGGTAAGGGCCTCAGAAGCCAGGTTGGTACTATGTATGGTACTCTTGCAAAAGGTTCAAGATACCTTGAAATGGTTGAAGGTTATGTTATCAACATTGCTCTTGACGAAGACGATGAAATCATCGGCTACAAATTCGTTCAGCTCGGCAGAATGATGGAAATGATCAAAAAAGGTATGGACGCTAACGAAGCTTTGGAAAAAGCAAGCGGTCAGTACGGAAGAGTTGATGATGCTGCAAGACTCATCGACCCCAGAGAAGAATAATTAAAGGAGGATTTTGAAAATGGCTTTATTCGAAAGTTATGAAAGAAGAATTAATAACATCAATGCTGTTTT
>JAZSOL010000162.1:0-4941 GCA_045536915.1 Clostridia bacterium | reverse complement strand
TTACCACCACAACCCACAAGATCTTAAGAGGTCCTAGAGGCGGTATGATAATGTGCAAAGAAGAGCATGCAAAGCTTATCAATAAATCCGTATTTCCCGGAATTCAGGGTGGACCGCTTATGCATGTTATCGCGGCAAAAGCTGTATGTCTCAAAGAAGCTCTCACGCCTGAATTCAAAGAATATCAGACTCAGGTTGTTAAAAATGCATCTGCTCTTGCTGATGCTCTTAAGGTTGAAGGCTTTAAGCTCGTATCCGACGGAACCGACAACCATCTTATGCTTATCGACCTCAGAGACACGGGTATCACAGGTAAAGAAGCTGAACATATGCTCGATGAAGTTGGCATCACAGTCAATAAAAACACCATTCCTTTTGAAACAACAAGTCCGTTTGTTACAAGCGGTGTGAGAATCGGAACACCTGCTGTTACATCAAGAGGTATGAAAGAAGAAGATATGAAAGAAATTGCAGCTCTTATTTCTCTCACCCTCAATTCATTTGAAGAAAAGCAGGATGAAATCAGAGCAAGAGTAAATGCACTTACCGAAAAATATCCATTATACAGATAATTCGGAAAAGTTCTATGGAGATATATAATGAAACCATTAGCTGACTATATGCGTCCGGTTTCTGTTGATGATGTTGTGGGGCAGAAACATATTCTCGGTGAAGATAAGATTTTAACCAGAATAATAAATAACGGAGATATACCAAACTTAATATTTTTCGGGCCGTCGGGAACGGGCAAAACAACCGTTGCCAACATCTGCGCCGCCGCATGCAACAAAAAGCTTTTTAAGCTTAATGCAACAACGGCATCAACTAAGGATGTTAAGGAGATAATTGCAGAGCTTGAATCCATCGACAGCTCAAATGGTGTTTTGCTGTATCTTGATGAGATTCAGAATTTTAATAAAAAGCAGCAGCAAACATTGCTTGAATACATTGAAAACGGGAGCATAACGCTTATCGCAAGCACAACCGAAAACCCATATTTTTATGTGTATAACGCAATTTTGTCGCGTTGCACCGTTGTGGAATTCAAGCCCATAGATGCATCGGATATAGAAAACGCAATAAATCGCGTTATTCCGAGACTCGGCGAGATATATTCCGGAAAATCCTTTGAAATTGAACCGGAAGCTGTAAAGCATATTGCAGTTGCTTCATACGGCGATGTCAGAAAAGCGCTTACCGCTCTTGAAATGTGCATCAAAATGCGCTTTTCTGCGTTTGACGAAACAATAATCGTAACTCAGGATGATGCTCTTAATGTGACTCAGAAATCCGCTTTTTATTTCGATAAGGATTCCGACAGCCACTACGACACCTTAAGTGCATTTCAAAAATCGATCAGGGGAAGTGACCCCGATGCCTCGGTGCATTATCTTGCACGTCTTATCGAAGGAGGCGATTTGATATCAATCTGCCGCCGTCTTATGGTTATTGCGTGCGAGGATGTGGGTCTTGCGTATCCCAATGCCATTGTTGTTACCAAAGCATGTGTGGATTCAGCAATGCAGCTTGGATTTCCGGAAGCGAGAATTCCGCTCTCGGAGGCAGTTTTGTTTCTTGCCTGTCTTCCTAAATCGAATTCTGCAATATGTGCAATAGATGATGCGCTTTCCGATGTTCGCTCAGGAAGAGCAGGGGATATTCCGGCTCATCTCAAAGACGGACACTATGCCGGCGCAAAAAAACTTGGAAGAGCAAATGAGTATAAATATCCTCATGCATATCTGAATCACTACGTCAAGCAACAATATCTTCCTGATAATCTTGCAAGCAGAAAATACTACGAGCCGTGTTTTAATTCCACGGAAGAAAAATTTAAATTATATCTTGATAAACTTAAATAAAAATTTATTAAAAGGTTGAAAGGAGAGTCTTATATGAATATTGATTTCGATGCAATCAAGAAAAACATTACCAAAACAGCAAAAAAAGCAAAAAGATTTTCAGAAAACACATTTGAAACTGCAAAATTAAAACTCAAATTATCCGATCTCAACTCCGATATTAACGATAAATACACGAAAATCGGAAAACTTGTTTATGAAAGTGATGAAAATTCTGGCAACACTGAGCAGATTGAAAAGCTTTGTTCGGAAATTCATGAACTGAACGTACGTATTGATTCAATCAATGAGACACTAAGCGAATTATCTGATTCGAAAATGTGTCCCGAGTGCGATTCAAACGTAAAAAAAGAATTTGAATTCTGCCCTAAATGCGGGTATGATTTCAAAAATGAATAATCAATAAAAATGGGCTACAGCAGAAGTATTTGCTGTAGCCTGAGTTTTTGTGCGGAAAGTCTGTGAAATTTGTTACATTATTCTTTCTTTCATCTTTCTTTCAATCGCCCTTTTTGCATCTGCGGCGGCAATAGACTGCCGCTTGTCGTAGTTTTTCTTACCGCGAGCAAGCCCTATTTCAACCTTTATATGCTGACCTTTGAAATAAATCTTTGTGGGAATAAGAGAATAGCCTTGTTCTTTAAGCTTTCCTATGAGCTTTCTTATTTCGTATTTATGCATTAAAAGTTTTCTTTCTCTGAGTGGGTCGCGGTTGAATATGTTGCCTTTTTCATACGGGCTTATATGCATACCTTTTACCCATACTTCGCCGTTGTCTATTGAAGCATACGAATCTCTGATGTTGACCTGGCCGGCTCTTAAGGACTTAACCTCCGTGCCGCAAAGCTCTATTCCGCATTCATATTTTTCTTCAATAAAATAATCGTGAAATGCTTTTTTGTTTTGTGCTATAAGTTTTTCATTGTCACTCATTTATGTCACATCCTTCGTTAATAATTTCAAAATCTATTTCTCTGAGCTGAATATTTGCTCTTTTAACGCTGACTCTGAGCTTGTCGCCGATTGAGTATGTTTTGCCCGTGTGACGACCTGAAAGTGTCAGATTTTTTTCGTTGAATTCATAGTAGTCATCCTTAAGTTCCGATAAAGACACAAGTCCCTCAATGCCAAAATGAGTCTCGGCAAAAATCCCGAATGATGTTACGGAAGAGATAACCGCATCAAAGCTTTCGCCAATGCGCCCTGCCATAAACTCCGTTTTCTTCATATCGTCGGCTTCTCTTTCTGCCTCCATTGCCTTTATTTCGGCTTCGCTCGACAGCTTTGCCGCTCTTTCGGTGAATGATTCAAGATACCGCGCACGCTTTTCACTCAAACCGTTTTTCATATGTTCCTTTATTATTCTGTGGATAACAAGGTCCGGATAACGGCGAATCGGGGAAGTGAAATGACAGTAGTATTTAAAGCTTAATCCGAAATGACCGAGATTTTCGTTGCTGTATTTTGCTTTCATCAGAGAACGGAGCATAATTTTGCTGATTATGAGTTCTTTGTCGGTGTCTTTTATTTTTTCGAGCAAATCAGCAAACGCTTTCGGATGTGGATTCTCTCTGTTGGTTTTGAGAGTGTAGCCGAGATATGATAGCATTTTTGAAAATGCATTAATCTTATCTGCAGACGGTTGTTCGTGAATTCTATACACAAAAGGAATTTCACACCAAAACATTTCTTCTGCAACGGTTGTGTTGGCAACAAGCATAAATTCTTCAATAATTTGATGGGAAACTGTTGATTTATATTTATATACGTCAATTGATTTGCCGTTTTCGTCAAGCTCAATTTTAACCTCCGGGAAGTCGAAATCAATGCTTCCTTTCGCCATTCTGTTTGACCTGAGAAGCATTGCAAGCTCTTTCATATCAAAAAGCATATCTTTAATGCCGGAATACGTATCGGAAAGTTTTTTGTCGCCTTCAAGAATTGCCGTTACGTTGTTGTAGGTCATTCTGTGAGTTGAGTGAATAACGCTTTCGCATATTCTGTGCTTTTGAAGATTTCCCGAAAGGTCAAAATGCATTATAACAGAAAGGGTCAGACGGTCGCAGTCGGGATTAAGACTGCATATTCCGTTTGAAAGCTCTTTGGGGAGCATCGGAATAACCGCCCCTGGCAAATAAACACTCGTTCCTCTTTTTAAAGCTTCAATGTCAAGCGGTGAATTTTCGGTAACATAATAGGATACGTCGGCAATGTGAACTCCAAGTTCAAATCCGCTGTTGGTTCTCTTTAGTGAAACCGCATCGTCAAAATCCTTTGAATCGTCACCGTCAATGGTAATAATGGTATCTTCTCTGAAATCTTCTCTGCCTCTGGTTTCATATTCTTCAACGTGAGCTGAGAATGATTCGGCGTTGAGCTGAACTTTTTCGGGAAATTCATCTGTGTATCCGTATTCTCTCAGAAGCGACAGAATATCTATACCTTTTTCACCTCCGAATCCGAGAATTTCAGAAATCACACCTTCGGGATTTCTGTCGCCGGAAGCACGCTTGGTTATTGTTGCCACAACCTTCTGATTGTTTTTAGCATCGTTTTTGTTGCTTTTGGAAATGAATATGTCATCACCAATCGCTTTGTTGTCGGGCACAACAAAACCGAAGTTTCTGCTTTCTTTGTAGGTCCCAACAACTTTAATTTCGCCAACCGTAACAATTTTGACTATTCTGCACTCACTGTGTTTTCCGCTTATGCTTGTTTTCTTTGTTATTTTGGCAAGAACAGTATCTCCGGTTAATGCACCGCATGTGTCGGATGCGCCAACGAAGTATTCTTCTCCGTCGGAGTCTGTTATAAATCCGAAGCCTTTTGCTTTCAGGCGGAAATACCCGCGTATGAGTCCTGTTTTTTCAATGAGCGTGTATCTTCCTTTGGAATTGCGGTATATTTTCCCCTCGGCTTCGAGTTCTTCAATTATTTCGTTGAATTCTTTCCTGTCGGCTTTCGGTACTCCAAGAATTGCGCATATTTCGCCGGATTTGAGCGGTGTATATTCATCATCTGCCATAAAGCCCAGTATTTTTTCTTTTCTCGTCATATTTCTTCCTCTTAAAATTATATA
>JAZSOL010000055.1:0-2710 GCA_045536915.1 Clostridia bacterium | reverse complement strand
CGACTTCCCGCCGCATCGGGCACGGGGCTTGGAGCAGGCGGTGCCTGTTCGGTTTCCTCTAGCAGAGCGGAGCTCTCAGGTACGATCTCGCTCATATCGATCCTCCCGGTAGTATCGGATGGTTGACCTTCGAGAGAAGCTCTTCGGCAGAAGATCCCACATATGAAACCGTGCGCTGAACGTCACTTACTGTTGTCGCAGAATTTTCACCTGCAATTGTAAAATCATAATCCGAAGCAAAATCGGAGTTATTGCGTTCCACCTTAAGATTATCCATCATCACAACAAGAGGATTGTCCGGAGCAATATCAACCTTTTTGCCGTTTGCATGAGGCTTGATGCCAAAATAGCGGAAGCTTGCCGTGTTGGATGATGTTACTGTGCCGATAAGCTCTCCGTTCACATATGCCGAAACCACCTGAGCCTCGGCTGTTCCTTTGTTGCCGTCGGCATCGTGCACAACTATTTCATAGGTATTCCATGTGCTGAGAGCTGGTATTACCGGATTTTCAACCTCTGTGCCGGCAATTTTAACGCCGACTGTTCCGCTTGATGAGGTTGAAATCTGAAGTGCATTCTGAGAGCCCATCATTATTACAAAGCTTTCAAAACGGTTGGTATATATGTCTGCAGTAAATCTTGCGTAGCCGTTTGCATTAAGATAGGTTCCGCTGTTAATGCCCACACGGTAGTGAAAATTCTGTGTTGCCGTGCCGGCAAGGGAAACCTTCCAGCTATAGTCGTCCGATGCTTTTCCGCCCATGCCGGACACGAGCTCTTCCGTATAGGCACTATCATCGGCAGTTCCCTGCCATATTCCGCCGGTGCCGTTGCCTGAATCGGTAATGGCATCGGTGCCTATCTGAAAGCCGGTGTCAAATTCTATGTTGCAAACCTCTGTTACCGCCGCCATAACGGTTGCAGGTGCGGCAACAATCATGCTGAGTGCTGTGAGAACAGCAAGAAATTTTTTAAAAATATTCATATTATCTCTCCTATCTTACAAATATATCTGTGAGTATCTGTGTTACCTTGCTTCCCAGAAGTCGGATTCCTCTTGTATCGGGATCATTTCCTCTTGAGTATACCGGATGAGCCCCATCGTAAAGGTAGGTGTAGGCGTTGTATCTGTTGATACCGCCGTATTCATACATATCGGCAACATATACTCCGTCATACTGCGTTTCACCTACAACCTCTGTGAGCTTATCGGCAAAATCCTTAAGAGTGTATTTTCCGCCTGAATTTACTATTTCACCGGCAGTAGCGCTGTTTTCGGCATATTCAAGCTCTCTCATTCTGTGAACAGGAGTGAGGAATACTATTTTGAGGTCGGGATTTGCTTTTTTGAGACCTTCTATTACGTATCTTACCGAGCCTGCAAAGCTTGTTTTGTCGGCAGATTTGGTTTCGTTATCCATAGCGTTTGTGCCCGAACCCCAGTCGTTTGTGCCAAAGGCAAGAGTTACTATGTCAACCTCCGACAGGTCAAGGTTTCTGATATTTTCATAATAATGAACATAATTTGCCTGAAGCTTATTGTTTTCGGTTGCAGCTTCAAAGCTTTCTATGCCAAGCTTACCGAGAATGCATTCATCTGCCGCACTCCAGTCGGAGCTTGTACCGTTCAGCCTGTCCACAATTTCAACCATTGAAAGAGGCTTTTCGAGATCCTTTTCAACATACATCATGCAGGAGCCTCCGATGCCGGCGTTTATGTAATTCATGCCGGTGTTGTTTGCTACCTGATGCGGATAGCCGTAAACTGCATTTCCCACAACGCTGTCACCGAACGAAACAAGAGTCTTTCCGCTTAAAGCTGAGCTTTGGGGATATACGGTATAGTTTTTCTTAAGCGGTGTGAGTGAATCAAAATCATCCAGCACCAATATCTTAAAACAGGTGTCTTCTCCCACGGGGTAAGTTATATCAAGAGTTGTTTTAATCTGATAGTTTCCGCCGAGAGCCGTCTCGCTGTTGGAGGCTCCGCCCGTTGCACCGCCGCCCCAGGTCATAACCTTTTTTTCATTCAAAGTAACCTCTGTAAAGTCCACATCTTCAAGGATTTCTGATTTTTGGTTGTACTGTGCAATAACCAGAGTCACCTTCTTTTGCACATCACTCACATACATATCGGCTTCGCACACGGCCGTAACGGATTCTATTGCTCCACTTGAGCTATTGCGGGTAAAATAATAGTAGGGATCGTCCAGACGCCATATTGCATCTGCAAAGGTGTACCACACGCTGTCACCTGTTGCATCCTGAACTTTAAGCATCATGCCGGATTCTACCTTGCTTTCTTCCGGAACAGGAGTTGTCATATCACTTCTGTATACGGTAAGAACAGCTGTTTTGCCCTTATTTATTGAGACAAGAGCTTCGCCTGCCGTCATGTTGTTAAATCCGCTGATTGTCCATACCAGCTTTCTGACGGTCAGAATATCGGAGCTGATTTCAAGGTCTGTGTATGCTTCGCACACATAGCAGGCAGGAGTGCCGGTGCCATCTGAAGTAAGATAAATTCTTGCTCCGCTAAGTGGCATGGTATTGTCCATCATATTGCCGTTTGCATCGGTAATTGTTACGAGATAGTCTTTAATAACTGATTTTACATCTGCAACTGTTGTTTCCAGCACGGATTTTTCATCTGATGAAATCTTTCTGCTTACTTCATCTGCGTAGAGTCCGAGTGAAGCCATTTCATCAG
>JAZSOL010000003.1:0-6626 GCA_045536915.1 Clostridia bacterium | reverse complement strand
TAATTCGGTTTGTAACTATGGCTGGATGACCGGATATGAAGACGGTTCGTTCAGACCTGATGAGCCTGTGGAAATGCTGCATGCAATACGTTCTGTTATAGCGGCAACAGGTCAGCTGATAAAACTTGGAAGCGGAAACGTAACTCCCGGTAGTTATTTTTCGCTTGCGGCAACTTTAAATCTTACCGACGGAATTATTATAACACAAAAGTACCTTGACAGAGATAGTTTTGATATTTTTATGTCAAATGCACTTGACGTAATGATAATTGATTACTCAGGCAATGAAACCGGAACGATTCTTGAAAAATGCCATGCACTTTTGGAAGTTGAGGGAATTGTTACGGCTACATCGGTCAGCGGTATTGATTGTGACAGTAATCTTGCGGAAAATAAAATAGAAATAGATGGTAAGGTTTACAAAACCGAAGCTTATGCAAATGATTTGCTTGGATTCAGAGTGAAAGCCTATGCAAAAATAACAGACTCCGATTCTCTTGTTTATGTAGAAAAGGATCCCGGCTCAAATAAAAGTCTTTTAGTTTCTGCTGATGATTTTTGTGATTCAAAACCGTCTTACGGCAACTTTGAGTATTACAAAGGTGATAAAACAGAAAAGATTAAAATTGACTACAGTAAGTTAGACGTTATATATAACGGAAAAGCTTTTCCGGGATACTCCGTAAATGATTTGTATCCCAAAGTTGGTTTTGTTGAATTTATTGATAATAATTCTGATGGGAATTATGAAATCTGCAAAGTTGATTCTTACGAAACATATATTACGGATTACATAAACAGTGAACACTATGAACTTTATGATAAAGTCAATGGTAAGGTCTTAAAAATTGATACAGGAAAATCTGATGTTAAAGTTTTCAGACTCTCGGGAAATGAAAAAGTGGATGCGGATTTTTCCGATATTGGTCCGTGGGATGTTGTTGAAGTGGCTGTGAGTAAGGATAACGAGCTCTTTACTTTGGTTATTACTCAAAATTCAGTAAGCGGAATTGTAACAGAAATCGGTGACGGAACTGTTACGGTTGATAATTTAACTTTTGAAACAACAGAAAGTTTTGACTGTGATATTCAGCCCGGTGATGAATGTGAATTGTTTTTAAATATAAACGGCAAAATCACAGGGGTTAATATGGCTGATACCAAACGCCATATGTATGCGTGGCTTATTAATATGTCATATAACAAAACAGGTGTTGACCGCAAAATCAAATTCAAGCTTCTTTCTGAAAGCGGAACAATTGAATTGCTTGAATCTGCCGACAGAGTGAGCATAAACGGATACGGAACTGAAGATATGCAGTATGTTATAGACGCTATTGCTCCCAATGGTGACTTTGACGGAGAGTTTGTCAAAATCAGATTAAATGCACTTCGTCAGATTAAAGAGATTTTAACTCCGCAAAATCCGGGAACTACCATAGAAAATGCTCTTATTGAAGATTTTAGTAAAGAGAAAAGAGCAAATGCTTCTCTCGGAAGAGTTCATCATTCAAGCGGTGATTTTCTTGTTGATTCAGACACTGTGATATTCTCGGTTCCCCTGGATACTTCACTTGCATCGGACTCTGATTACCGTATTACCAAAGATGCCGTGTCGGAATATAATGTGAGTGAAACAGCAGCATATGACGTTGATGATGACGGTGTTGCAGGCGCAGTTGTTGACTACAGAAAAACATATGGTCTTACAAACCGCACCCTTTCTCAGACCGAAATGGATAATAACGGATTATTTGTTGTTGAAAGTGTTTCCAAAGCTATAGACAGCTCCGGTGAAGAGATATACAAGATAAACGGATATTGTGATGGCGAAAAATCATTTATTTATGTAAAAGAAGAACAGTATGACACCTTTATCAAAAACATAAAAGGTAATGGTGAACCGCTCGGATTTGGTGATTTCTTCATTTATGTGTCTGATGAATACACAGGCTACATATCGGCAATGAAATTTATGTTCTCAACTTCAGATAACACCGGATACTATTCACTGCGTGAAGACAAAAGAAATTCCAATGGTGCATCATATCTTGAAACTGCATTCGGAAAAATAAAAGATAAAGGTCAGGGTATTAAACTGGCTATAACTTCAAATGATGATCCGCAAAACAAAAAAGGATATCTTCTGTTTGCAGATGATGTAAGTTATTTTGTTTATATTGTGGATGTGGAAGAAAAAAAGGTACGCATCGGTACCAAAAACGATTTGCGTACTGATTCGGAAGTATATATGAGAGTACGTTGTGACGTTATTAAGGAAGCGGTGGTGTTTGAATGAGATTTGTGAAATTTAAAAGACTTGTTTCGTTTTTTATAATTTTATCTTTGATATCTGTATTGCCGCCAATTGCAACTGCGTCGGTTAAAACAAACAAAATTATTCTCTTGCCTTCCGATGATGCTTATGTATCGGAAGCGGCTCCCGATTCCAATTTTGCCGGTTCGGAAATTATGTACAGTAAAAAGGTGTCGAAGGAAAATAAGAATGACAGGAATATGGATTACAGCACATTTTTAAAATTTACTCCTTCGGATTCAAACACTGTTGCAGATAATCTTAACCTTACAAAATCAGAAAATAAATTCTACTGGTTTGCCTTTGATGTCACATCATATGTGTATAAAACATATACGGTGCAAAAAAAGAATGATATCACATTTGCACTTGCAGTAAGTGACTTATATACAACCAATGCAGAAATATATTCAAAAGAAAACTCTGTTAACAAGCCGTTTCTTGAACTCACCGTTACTCCCGACGGTAAAACAGTTTCAAAAGCTGTTTTGTATCTGTACATACGCCACGGCGTAAGAAAACCGGTACTGTTTTCGGTAAAAGGACAATGGTCAGAAGATTCGGTTACTTTTAAAAACAGACCTTCTCTTGACAAAAAAATTGTTGACGGTGTTGTTGATTCGGAACTTTCCGGAGTTGAGTTGCCTGATGAATCGGGAGAAACTCTTGGCGGATATGGTTATGATGCGTTAAACACAATTAACTATATATCAAGCAAACAACCATCTGTGCCGGTGGAGGATGTTATTGATGTTACAAAGCTTCCGGGCGGAAAGCAGATGATAGAAGACCTTATCCGAAAAAATCCGGATAATCTTCATCCGAGAGTTATCTGTACTCCGGAATCTCTTGAAAGAGTAAAAAAACATTTAGACACTGATCCGTATCTGAAAAAATGGTATGCAGATTTTTCAAAACAAGCTGAAAAACACGTTCTTTCACCGGAGGCAACATATAACCTTTCCGGAGGTCAGCTTGAGTCAAACGCAAAATCAGCCGGTGTCACACTTGCACTTATGTGGCATCTTACCGGTGACAGAAAATATGCAGAGGCCGCAAGAACGCTTCTTCTCACAGCGGTTGAAATGCCCGACTGGAATCCGTCAAAGGCGCTTAACACGGGTGAAGTTGCCATGGGTGTGGGGTACGCATACGATCTGATGTATGATTATCTGTCTGAAACTGACCGTAAAACAATAACCAAAGGAATTGAAGAAAAAGGATTCGCTCCGTTTTTGGGAAGACCGGTTACGCAGAGTAATAACTGGAATCCGGTTTTGAACGGCGGACTTTCAATAGCTGCTCTTGCCATTGGTGACGAAAGGGAGGAGTCATCTGCAAAAATACTTGAGCAGTCCATAAAAGCTTTGCCCACGGCTATTGTTGAATTTTGCCCTGATGGTGCATTCCCTGAAGGCGGAGGATACTGGAGCTACACTGTTTCTGCTCTTTTCGGATATTTCTCATCAATGAATAATGCTCTCGGCACTGCATATGGACTTGATGAAATACCCGGAGTTAACAAAACGGGCTATTTTCCTCTTGTGATAAGCGGAACAAAAAAGGATACCCGACTTTACTACGGAGACGATAATTCCAAAGATATATCAAACACCGCACTTTTGTGGATGGCTGAAAGATATAATAATAATGATTTCGCATTAATTCATTTTAAGTATCTTGAAGCTTGTGAAGAAAACGGAATATTTGATTATTCCAACGTAAAAACAGATTTCAATCCTTTATGGTACAACCCTGAAAAAGAATACGGAAGTATTGATGAACTTGAAAAATTCAAAAATGACAGTTTCCTCAATGGCCTTGTAAGCATTGGAACAATGCGAAGTAACTGGAATGACGAGAATGCTCTTTTTGTTGGCTTTAAAGGTGGCTACAACAGAGCAAGTCACGGAAATCAGGATATAGGAACCTTCACTCTTTCAGCACTTGGTGTTAACTGGATTAACCTTCCTGCAAACGGTCCTTATGACAGAGCAGGATATCCTGAATTTTTCAGAATGGGAAGATACAGATATTACGCAAATTCACCCCAGGGGCAAAACACGCTCTTTTTCAATCCGGGCAAAAATTATCCTGATATGAGCTTTGGTCAGAATCCGGAAGCACAGGGGAACTTTATAAAAACAGGGTCTTCCGTAGGTGGCGGATACGCAATATTAGATATGACATCAGCTTACAATGAGCATGTGACAAGCGCTCAAAGAGGATTTATGCTTACAGATAACAGAACGCGTGTTGTTATTCAGGATGAAATAAAATCTGATAAGAAAAATGAAATTTACTGGTTTATGCACATAAATAAAGAAGTTGAAGCAGAAATTTCAGCCGATGGCAAAATTGCTGTTTTAAAATCCGGCAATAAGAGATTAAAATGCAGTATTGATTCTCCCGTCGACGGAAAGTTTGAGCTGATGGATGCCGAGGCTCTTCCCAAAACACCGAATGTGCGTGAATATGATGAAATGCTTCACAGCGGAGTGAAAAAACTTTTCATCAGATTAAATGCACAGAATGTTACACTTTCGGTATCGCTTGTGCCTTGCTATGAAAATCACACCGGACTTTCAAAAACTTATTCTGTTGTGCCGCTTTCTTCGTGGCAGATTCCGGAAGCGTCAGGATTTAAATCAGGTTCAATATTGATTGACGGAAGTGAACTTGAAGGTTTTGACAGTGATAAATACTGGTATAGCGTGCATGTTACAGGTGATGTTTATCCGAAAGTTGATGCAGTGTTTGCGGAAAATGATAATGTTGAAATAACACAGGCGGATGATAACAACGGCGTTGCAGTTATAAAAGTTAAGAATCAAAACGGACAGACTGCGGAATATGTGATATTCTTTGAGAAGGAACCGCCAAAATCAAATATTATTGTAACTGCAGAGGATGTTCCCGAAAAAGAAAATGTTCCGGAAAATACCCTTGACGGCAATCTTGAAACCAGATGGACAAGTCAGGATGAATCCTGGATTTTATTTGACCTTGGTGAAGAAAAAGAATTAAGCTGTGTAAGTCTTGCTTTCTACAAAGGTATGGAAAGAAATTATCCGTTGAGTATTGAACTGTCGTCTGATGGTGTTGAATTTATCAGGGTTTATGAAGGTCAGAGCAGCGGTGCAACCATTCAGCTTGAAAAATTTGCTTTTGAAAAGAAAAAAGCAAGATTTGTTCGTGTTAACGTAAACGGTAACAGTGTTAATAACTGGAATGGTATTGTTGAAGCACAGTTTGAATAAAGGTCAGTGAGATTCGGATTTTATTTTTCAGTTAACTTACATAAGAAAGGAATGACACCATGAGTATATTAAATGAAATCAGCTCTCGTGCCGGTGAAATTGAAAAGCTTCTTTCTGACAGTTTTTTCACTATAGGGAAAAAAATCACCGACCGCAGTGCATGGGAAGCTGTTTCCTTTAAAGACGGTATGATAAATTATGTGAAAAGTGCAGAGAAAATTCTTGAATCTTCATACCCCGAATTAACAGATGAAATATTCCTTGAGTATTCAAAAACGGGAAGCCGTGCTTTGTGTGACAAAGTTATGCACGAAAGAATTGAAATGATCCAGACACTTTGCATTGCAGAGTGTTTGGAAAATCAAGGGCGCTTCGTGAAAAAGTATGAAGAATTTGCACTTTCTTTGTGTAAACAAAAATCGTGGGTTCTTTCTGCGCACGATACAAAGCTTGATTGCTTTTACGGAAGAAGAATGATAATAGACCTTCTTTCTGCAACAACCTCCTGGCGTATGGCAATTTGCAATTATTTGCTCGATGATGTTGTATCTGAAAATGTCAGACTGGAAATCAGAAAGAATATAGAAGAAAGAACTTTAAAACCATATATGGCAGCACTGAAAGGAGAAACACAACTTCCGGACTGGATTGATTACACAACCAACTGGAATTCAGTTTGCCTTGCAGGAGTTACAGGTTCTGCACTGTGTATGCTTGAATCAAAATCAGAGCGTGCGGTGTATCTTGCGGCATACGAAAAATTTATTTCAGGCTATCAAAAAGGGATTACACATGACGGTTATTGTTCTGAAGGACTTGGATACTGGAGCTATGGATTCGGACATTTTCTTGCTTTTTCGGAATTTGTGAGACTAAATACCGATAACAGAATTGATTATCTGAATGACATGAAAAATGCAGGAGTATTTCCGGTTCGAATGGAAATGAACGATGGAGTTTATCCGTCAATTTCCGATTGCCCTTATGATGTTAAGCTTAAAGAATCAATAATGTTTCTTGCGTGTAAAAGATTTGGTGTGAAAAACAAA
>JAZSOL010000034.1:0-25264 GCA_045536915.1 Clostridia bacterium | reverse complement strand
CGGAAAATTTATAAGAAAGAGAATCATCGGCTTTATAGTGCATGGGAGCAAGCTTTTGCACATATCCTTTTGCAAGGGCAGTGTGTTCCTCTGCAAGTCGGATCGTAGCCATGTCGTTCTGTGAGCCAAGGAGTTGATCATTTGGTTTGTCTTCCTAAGACCGCTTGGCCTCCGACTTCATTCGGAAAATTTATAAGAAAGAGAATCATCGGCTTTATAGTGCATGGGAGCAAGCTTTTGCACATATCCTTTTGCAAGGGCAGTGTGTTCCTCTGCTACTTCTTCATATTTGCCATTATGATAAGAATAACCTCTGATATTGCCATCCTGAGCATCTATTGTTGCCGACGCACTTTGGTTTTCGCAAGAAAAATTATAGTTATAATAATATTTCTTTGCTTTGGAGTCATATGACGTATTAAAACCGGAAAGCTCCATATCTGAGGAAACTGAAAGCAGCTTGTTATCTCTTAAAAGCTTTTCACCGTTTTCTTTTGAAATCAGGCTTTCAAGAATACCGGAATTTTCAAGTTCTGCTTCGCTTAATTTTCCGCCACCGACAGAACCCGCAGAAATCATAGCATCCATTGCGGCTTCATTTTTATAAAGCGGAGATTCGGGCGTTAAAGGTGTTATAACACTGCCATCTGTTGCGGATATATAGGAATCTCTCTTATTTGGAACATATTCCAAAACCGCCTTTTCTGACTCACACACATACTGAAGCTTAAGACCAATATTGCTTTTATAGGCTTCTTTTGCTTGCGAAACATCGATTGCAGAGCCAACAAATTCAAACTCAAGATTCGGAGTATAGTTTATGCGGAAATTTTCTATAACCTCTGCTTTTGAATCAACAGTTACATATCCTGTGTCGCCAATAACATCAACTCCGTTTTCAGTACGCTGAAGATTGAATGAAAAACTGTTATTCCACAGGCTTTCAAACCGGTTATCGCTGATTATTCTGATATTATCCGAAATGTCAGGATTGAGCTTTGCGATAAGCGGTTTTACCTTTTCTATCGCTTCGGAAGAAGTCATTTTATTTATCGACGGTTTTTTTGGGGCATATCCATAGTCGGAATTGGTGTTTTCATAGTAGTTATATGAAGTTATAACGCCATCTGAATTTGCACTTATGCTGAGATTCTTATTTTGATTTGTCCACGAGAAATTATATGTCTCATAGCTTCCCCTTGATGAAACATTTGAATAAAATTCATCATACTCATCGGTTGAACCGATTCGTTCTTTAACCTCAATGAGCACCCTCTGCATTGCTTCGCTTTCAGCATCCGAGGCAAAAGCCGGCGCAACAGATGATGATAACATACACACCATAATCAATACACACAAAATCTTCTTCATTGTTTTTCCCTCCCCGGAAAATTTTCCTTTCACACATAATACTTTTTAAACAGATAAAAGGTTGCATTTTTTATATTATTTCCCTAACCAAAAAGCCATTCCTTTGAAAGAATGGCTTTTTGCATCTGAAAAAATATTTTGTTACTTTTAGCATAACGGAGCATAACGTTCAGCAAGAGTCTGAATGTCTTCCCATGTAATCAGGCCTTTGCCTATTGCAACCTTAAGCCAATCGCCGTTAAATGCATCATACATATACTGAGGTATGAGTGTTTCAAAATCAGCATAGGTAAACAATCCATATTTTTCAATGTCTGCCTGCATTTTTGCTGAGTCGTATGTCATCGTATCGGTATCTACTTCAAAAACATTAAACAGACCTGAAATACCGCCGGGCATAGAGAGTACGCCGTCTGTATAATAACATAGATGTTCAAATGTTACAGGTGAATACGGAACTGATTCTTCAAGTTTGATATTCACACATTTCATATTGAAAGTTTGTAGAGGATTACTTGATACATCACCTGATGTTAGTTATAATCTCGGTAATACATCAGGATTTTCATTATCTGTGTAACCAACACCCCATAACTCAATTTTTTCAAGTATTTCTTCATATGTATAGTAGCCTTTTCCTACCGCTATTTTCAAGTACGGACAATTGAATGCTACAAATTCTTCATATGTGATATAATCCTTGAAATCATCAAATGTATATAATCCGTATGTGTCAATATCCTCATGCATTTTAACAGAGTCATATTTCATATTTTCACCAAATTCAAAATAGTTAAACAGATTATAGTCTTCGATAAGGAAATCTGTTGTAATCATATTGTTGGTAAATATATTATAATGATAAGCACTTATTGCACCATATGCTACACAATATTCCTTTGACATTTCGACATCTGTAAGTTCAACAAATGAATATGTATCACCGCTTACACGTGCAAATTTATGACCAATGTATTCATGTGCATTTGATGCTGTAATTGTCACAAACTTATTTTCTGTTTCATCAAATAATTGATGAAGCTCTACCACTTTTAATTCTGTGTTATCACTGAATTTTAATTTAATTATATCATTTTCTTTTTCTTCGTGACGGAAAATAATGGCAGATGGTGCAATATCCATCTTTCCTTCATAGAAATTCCAAACAAGAAGTTCATCTGAATATGTAAGCTTATCAATTCGTTTTTGGCTTCCGTCAGAAAGTGTTACGAGTGTATCACCGGTTACACATCCGCCACCTTTGGTGTGCTTTTCACACCAGTAACCAACATAGTAATAATACTGAGCACCATTTGAATCGGTGTAACGGTATTTTGCAACTATAGTCTGTTCGTCACGGCTGTTTGTGCCTGATGTAAAGCTACTGTTGGGATAATAACCAACACCGTATGTGCTGTATGTCATTGTTTTGATTTCTTTTCCGGTAGAATAATTGAATATAGCTGTTCCGTTTGCTGATTCAGCACCGGCAGTTCCGCTTGCGTTAATTATAAATCCACCTATAACTTCAAGTCCTGAGGGAACCGATGTTGTAGATTTGTTGTAGACAGTTGTCTGGTCGCAGTCATTAATTGTTACAGCCTCAAATACCGAGAAGTAATTATACCAGCTTGTCGTACCGGTTTTACGCATACTGATTACCGGATAGAATATATCAACTCCACCAATAGTTGTTTTGGCAATACCGTCGCTCTTACTTCCACTTGTTACGGAAACATTCGGCATTGCATACACAAGTCCATTTGCTGTTTCTGTTCTGTAGCCATTGCTCTTGAAATCGAATGTGGTAGGCAAAGCTGTTGCTTCAATCTCAAAGACTTCAATATTTACAGTTTTGGTGTAGGTAACAGGATATTTTTCAATCTGTCCGTTAACGAGTCTGTAGTTATCTTCATCGGTATAGGTATAGATTACAGTATATTCGCCTGCATCTTCAAAGGTAATTGTGTTATCGGAAGCAACACTTAATCCTCCCGATACAGACATTGTATAGTTGAGAGTTTTATTACCTTTTGTGATGGTAAGAATCTTTCCGTCCCATACTCTTGAATCGCCTTCATCAAAGGAAATCATATATTTTTTACTTGTTGAATCATAGTAGCAATATACATTTGATGTTCCATCGGAGGGCTGGTTATTGAGAGTTGTGTAATCAAAGGTTGCTTTAGGAGCAACAGCCACATAATTATCCGATATGTATTTGGGAGCATTGTAAAGTGCATCGGTAAGAGTTCCCATATTAGCTACGGTGTAAACGCCACCATTTGTACCACCAAGGGAAACATTTGTTTTGGTGTAGCTGATAGTTTTGTCGGTACGGTTATCTATGATATTTGCGCCGTTATTCCAATTTACAAGAGACAGAATACCTGTGTTCACATAAGGAACCGACTCGCCATCGCGGTAATGACGGTTAGCTTCAAACTTGGAGTCACTAAAGAGTTTCGGGAATGCACCCGAGTAACCTGAAGGAACCATTGCATTCCATTGCTCCTGATTTACCCAGTTATACTGATTGAATGTGCCTTCAATGTTGAGTTGTACAGAATCAGAGCTTATAGCTATACCCATACCAATCATATTTTTGATATTGCCGGAATTATCGGTAACACCATAGGAGTTGGGAACTTCTTTCTGAACTGTTGTAACATTCTTAAGAGTAACCGACTTACCGCCTCTTACCTCAAGGTTTGCATAAGAACCACCGGAAAGAGTTGTGTTTTCCAAAACAACGTCATCGCCGGCCTTAACACACATTGCCGCTCTGCTTCCTGAAATATATGAATTGGTTATCTTACATGAACCGCTGTTGATGATTACTGTATTATAGAAATAATATGTATTTTCACCACTTTCTGCCTGCGACTGATAAACATTGGCTACCGGGTATACTGATCCTACGATCCTGACATTATCAAGATTACCGCCATCAAGGGTGATTATGCCTTTAAATCCACTCCCCTTTCCTGCAGCAAGATATACATTTCCGGTATTTACAGTAAATCCGTTACCATAGAAGGTATATCCACCGGATACAACAAATGAACCCGAAATATCATTAAGAAGAACAATGTTGGATGATGTGGCACTTGCAGCTTTTGTTGTATTGGTCGCATCTATAACTTCGAGCTTGAGAGTAACTGCATTTGCATACTTATCATCATCAATTGTAACCTCTACAGGACCTGCACCGTCAAAGTTGATGGTAGATTTTGTCCAGTCAGATTTATAATCTGGAGTACCCGAAGCATCAGTTTCCGGATCGAGTGAAGTTATGGTAACAGTTACATTTCCGATTTGGGCACCTTCAATTGCACTAAAGAGCGTACCGAGAGCTACATCTCCGGTGTTACCAACACGGTAGAGGTATGTATCGGTATTGGGGAACTTAACTGTAAATTTATCTACAGGTTCGGGCTCTTTTACGTTAAGAGTAATTACTGTGGGTATACAATAGTAACCATCGGTAATTTCAACACTAACTTCACCCACTTTATCAAACGCTACTGTCGCTGATGTCCAGTCTGCATTTGCACTATAGGTTGCATTTGTAGCAGTAACTTTTATTGCATCTGCATTAATTGCAGGTTCAACATCTTCAATTGCAGTAAAGAGATCTGCAAGTGTTACCACATCACCGAGTGTGTATGTTTCAAGTGCGGTATCTGCTTTTGCAAATTTGATTGTTTCTTTATATACTACATTAAGGCTGACTTTTGTAGAGATGCAATAGTTATTATCAGTAATGGCAAGAATCACTTCACCAACACCGTTGAGTGCAACTGTGCCGTTTGCCCAATTTTCAGAATCAGAGATATATGTGATGGTAGCATCTACTGATTCGGATGTTACGATTACTTTTGCATCATCAATCTGTGCACCGTCAACCGCCGCAAAGAGGTCACCGAGTTTTACAATGTCACCTTTGGTGTATGTTACATTTGCATCTGCTTTAACTGCAAATTTTTCTACCGGGTCGGGTTCTTTTACGTTGAGAGTAATTACTGTGGGTACGCAGAAGTTATAGTCTGTGATAGTAAGACTGATATCTCCGGTTTTTGAAAATACAAGTGTTCCGTTTTCCCAGTCGGATGAATCGGGAGTATAAGCAACGCCATCATCACCAAACACCTGAACGTTTCTGCCATTGATTGCATTTTCCATACCACTGCAGGCATTAAAGATATCGCCAAGCTTTACAGGAGTGTTTATAACAATTGCATCAGGAGCATTTATTGCTTTTTTAAACTTTGAAACTGCATTTTCCGCTCCCTGCCTCTGAATAACTGCAGGAACACGCAATAGCGGTACAACGGCTGATTCTCCATACCAGACGAAAACCTTAACAGTTTCAGCATCTGATGCTAAGAAAGCTTCTGATGTGTAGCTCACGGGAGAGCCTTCGGTTAAATTAAAAGTTGCGAGAATTGCCGCATCGGATAAGGTTTTTGAATTTAAATACTGAGCCGCAATCACTTTTGCACTTCCTGTTTGCGGAGCAGTAAAATCAATGTGAACCTTTATGCTTCCGCTATCGGGAATTGTTGCTGTTTTGAGTGCTGTATGGGCATCATAAAACACTGCCGACTGAGCATCGGCAATAGCTGCAGTGCCCGAAAGACATCCAAAAGCAAACACTAAAACAAGCAAAATACCTAACAGTTTTTTCATACTATCCATACCTTTCTTTTGATTTTTATTTTATATCTTCCCATTTATATTCAAATCCTTTGGAATCGAGATAATAATTATGGGTTATTGTGGCTTCAATAACGTCTGTATAATACCATTTATCAATTTCAAGGTCATTGTAGGGATTGATATCAAGAGATTTAACATACTTTTCCAATGGTTTTCTGCCGAGAAGCTTATTTATAACCGTCATAACTTCAGCTCTTGTTATTTTATTATCCGCACGGAAGGTTCTATCCTCATAGCCCGTGAGAAGTCCCGATTCATAGAGAGCAACAATATTTTCATATGCCCAGTGAGAACCGGAAAGGTCTGAAAAAGGATTACTTCCGTTCTTTACCGAAAGCGAAGCAAATCTTGAGATGAGAGCAGCAAATTCCGCTCTCGAAAGATTTCCTGCCGGCTTATATTCTCCATCGGGATAGCCAAGAATAACGTTTCTTTCAGCAAGATATTCAATATTCATAACAGACCATCTGTCTGATTTAACATCAGGGAAAAGCTCACCCGTAACAACAAAAGGTGATTCATATTCATGATTGGTTATGCGATAAAGAATTGCCGCAATTTCTTCTCTTGTTATATTGCCTATAGGTTTAACGCTTCCGTCTGGATAGCCGTTTATATAGCTGATATGAGTGGGATGTTCATTGCCAAAAATATCCTTTGTGTATTTACGGGTCTTTGTTATAACCGAACCACCGCCGCCAGAGCCACCGGATGAAGAAACCGAACCACCGCCGCTTGTTTTAACGGTGTAGGAATATTTTCCTTCTTTGCCATAGATACCATTTAAGCATTCATCATACTTTCCCTTTGAGCAGTGCGGACATGAAGCCAATGTGCAAGCCTTATAGTATACTGCTCTTACAGTAAGGTCCTTTTCTATTTCTATGGGTGTCCCCTGATACAAATCAGCATTATCACGCGAGAGATTTCCGCTGAAATCAGAGGTTGTGTAGTAAATCAGATACGACGGATCACCTTCATAGTCGTTCACGAATTCAAACTCCGTATTTTTCGGATATTCAATTTTTGACGAATCCTCAAGATACAAATCCGTTTTCGGAATTTCAAACTCAATAAACTCATAGGTAAACACACATTCACTTCCGGGAATGTCTTCGCCGGAATAATTAACAAGCTTTGCGGTTATCTCTATTTTGTCCATTGCAGTTGAAACAACTATTGGTGTTAAATCATCATATGTAATATAATCGGAAGGATTTGTTGTGTTGCCGCCTTTTGTTACAACATACGAATATTTAATATATGCATTCGGCTGAGTTGTCTGAAGACGTATGCCTTCATTGAAAGGCATTTTTGAAAGACTTTCCTTACTTATAAGCTTCGTTTCGCCCGGTGCAACTTCATAAGGGTCAACGGTATAAATACTTCCGGTGAGCAATCTGTCGCCGACTGAATAATAACGGAAGGTGTTGTCACTAGTTTTTCCACTGTAGTTATTAACAACATAGGCCTTGTATGAAACCGGCTCCGAAAGAACATAGGTGGCGTTGTTGGGAATGAGAACATCGCCGGTTGATTCGCTTCCTGTTTTTCTTAAGTAAAGAGAATATGTTTTTCCGTCAGGAAGCTTCGGAAGGTCATTTTTTAATGATATCATAACCTTTTCTCCTGATGAATATGTTCCGGAGACAGGAGTAATCACAGGTGCCGGAGGCACAAATTCATACACGTATTCAGCCGTAGCACTCACTTTTCCGTTAACCCTTGCTCTTGCATACAAAACTGTATCAACGTTTTCAAGAGGAATCTTTACATCAGCATCATATTCTTCCCATTCACCATTATTGATTCTGTATTCAATAATTGCATCAGGTCCATTTTCTGATGAAAGGCTTATTTTATGGAAAAGATTTCCTTCTCTTGCTTCTTCCTCATACACTCCTGATTCAAGGTCTGCATAAGGCATTGATACCGCATCTTCGTTCAACGCATATAAATAAGTGTTGATGCCGCTTTTCTGACCGTCGAGACTACAAAAAATTTCAAGCACTGCATCTCCTTTGTTTCCCTGATTGATTTGGGCGGGAAGAAGAAGCTCAAAATCACCATTTTCATCTTTTTTATAGATATTACCTGTGGGGAGGTCAATATATAATTCAGATGGAACATTTTTCACGGTTATTTCTTCATTTTCGTTTATGCGATATGTAAAATCCGAACCCGGAACAACTTCAACGGGAACGAAAGCGCTGTCGGGATTAAGCTTACCATCCTGAATTTTAGCAACGGGACTTGCCGGAACTATCACATATTCAAAAACTCCGACTTCACTTACTGTATTATTCACAAAATCCACAGCAACAGCATTAATAACCGTTCTGCCCTTAAGTTCAATTTCATCGATTTGCGGGTTATAGGGATGTGTGCCGTCCTTTCCCACTACCGGGTCAGGAGTGGGTACATCGCCATAGGTTACTGTGTAGTAAATTTTAATGCGGTTATTATCAACAGCTGCAAACTTTGTGGTAAATTCATCGCCGTCTGCACCGGTTTCATACACACCGGTTGCCAAAGTAACCTCAGGCGTAGCAGGTCTTTGAGGGAAGATGTCGTATGTGTGGGACACAACATCCGACCATTTTTCGCCTTTTTTTATTGCAGCCTTTACTTGCGTTTTTTTGTTCAGATTCAAAATAACAGTATCATAGTCCTCAGGAGCGATTATTCCATTGGTTTTGGGGTCTGAACCATCAATCGTATAATATAGAGTGTAATTATCCGTATTGGAAGGAGTAGTCTGAGGCGAGTAAACCGTTAGCTGAGATGAAGATGTAAAAGAAGTTCCCTCTGGTACAAACACAGGCGGAACAGGCATAATTTCATAGGTAAAGGCATAGATTTCATCATCAGATGCATCTTCGGTTTTAGCCATAATAACCATATCATCAGACACGTAGATGGCATTTTCAAAATATTTCCAGGTTTTGCCGTTATCTGATGAATATTTGATTTTATCGCCGGAATGCGATATGAGACTAACCGATACACTACCCTCATATCTTCCCGGTGGTGAAATTGCGCTTATTGCATTATCGGCAGGATTTTCTACGTTAAAATAAAAATCCTTCACTTCTGAAAAAACGCCGTCTTTTTTCGCAACTGCACGAACAGTTGCCGATGAATTCAGAATAATTTTGTCTGAAGTATACTGCGTTCCGCTTTCTCTCGGGTCACTGCCATCAAGAGTATAATAAATTTCTGCACCTTTTCCGGATTTGAGCGAAACCTCCAAAGCCTCACCGCCATCTGCAGAATCAGATTCAGCTGTAACCGGAGAAGGCATAATTCCGAGAAGATACACGCTGACTTCACTTTTTTCAACTCCTGCCGCAGTTTCCTTTACGGCAATGAGCCTTATTTTACCGGTTTTATCTATATTGATAGACTGACCCATCTGCTTGGAAAGACGAACCCACTGCTCATTGGGGTTTTCGCCGCCGGATTTAAAATCCTCCTGATGAATATCGGAATAGGTGTAGTAGATATTCACAGAGGCATCAAAAACTTCATCATATGGATTTCTGTTATCTGCATACACAGTGAACGGGTCATACATATAATACGGGTCTGTTATGAGAACCTTTTCTCCATTATCATCCTTATAGAGCAATGGTTTTTCAGGGATTATTCTATAGCTGAAGGTTGCGCGGTTACTCTTTGCATTTTCATCCTTCTGCTTTTGAGTGTAGGCAACAATTTCGCTTGTTTGAGTAATTGGGAAGGGTTCTTTATAAAGTTTGAATTCACCGCCGTTTATGCTATAGTATATATCGCATTCCTCCGTGGGTGAAGAAAGCTTTACTTTCTGACCAGATGTATAGCTTCCTGAAGGCGGCTCAGCAACGGGTGGAAGCGGATTTGAGCGGTCAAGAACTTCGATTGTATGGTAGCCTCCGTTCACTGCCGTCTGATCAAAAAGGGGCTGAAAATCATCGGCATCCGAATGCTTTGCATATAGCCTTACGCCATAATCTGTTCCGGTTCCGATATGCACTTTTGAATTACCGGTTTTCTTTGCACGAAGCTGAATGGCACAGAGGTTGTACCAGTTTTCTGGATTTTTTTCCTGTTCAAGGAATGAACCGGAATAGAAAACTTTAACCAGAGCATAACAAAGCCCGGTTTTATCATCTTTCTGAACTGATTCGGAAAATTCATGAGCCTGATAACCCACGGAATTGAAAACTTCCGGCACAACTACACCGATATCCTCATCATCAGTTGAGCCGATTTGCATTCCGTTGGGTACAGTGTAGTCTATAACACCTTGAAACATTTGATTTTCTGCGGGAACATATTCAAAAAAGTCGCCATCAAAATATATTTTAACCGAAAATCCGTTCAAATCATAATGAGGTTCAAGGTGACGCTGAATTTGTTCTTCTCTGATTTTGGCAATCTGAATATTTTTTTCAAGATTCTCGTTAACATAGTTTTTTATGTATTCGTCTCTTTTAGCGCCTGTAAGCTCTCTATCGTCTGCATTTTCCTGCGCATACGAATAGGTGTTGAGTTCTGCATTTTTTGCGGCTTCTTCAATTTTTGCACGGACATCTGAAAGCTCTGATAAATCTCTGCTTTCATATGCTCCTTCGTTTGGGTCGTCAACTGCAAAATAAAGGTTAAATACCTCACCTTTATTTACGGTGCTTATATCCTTTGTTTCATATGGATTTACTCCATTGGCATGAAGATACACCTGTTTTGTGAGCTTTTCTTTTGCCGCCATCACGGAAACGGATGGAATGAGAGATAAAACAAGAGATATTATTAATAAGAGTGATAAGAGTCTTTTCATTGATTAGTTATTCTCCTTTCCAATATGGAAGCATTTCGCTAATATGTTTATAAATCTATGTTCTTCCAAAGCCCACAATAAGCAAATATTGTAAGCTTTGGAAGAACAATGTTATTTTGTTTGAAATTTAACAAACTCAACAACATTGTTCAAGAAGTGACTGCATTATAAACGCAGTCACTTCCTATATTTTAATTATTTTCCGTCGCCTGCAAGAACAATTGCAACGTCTTTGGAATCAACCTTACCGTCTCTGTTGATATCATAGCTTGAGTATGCAAACGCTTTTGTGAAGTCGTTTGTGCTTTCGCCAAAGTATGATACTACAGCTGAAAGGTCATATTCATTGATAATTGTGTCATCAACGATATCACCTGCGAGGAAATTGGAAAGTTTCTTTCCGTCAACACGTGTGTTGCCTTCTGCATCAACATATTTTTCCATAGCAGCAAGAGCAATCTTGTGAATATTCCAGAATGTTAATGTTTTGTCATAGTTCATCTGAATTTCATAGTCTGCTTTTCTGTAGCCCGGTGCTGAAAGAGTGATCTTATAGAGGCTGTTTGCATCAAGATTTTTTGTTATGATGTATACATCATTTTCAACAACAGCAGTATCGTTTCCGATTGCTATTGTGATGGGTGTATCCATATCTTCTCCTTCAATAACAAGAGTCATTTCCTGGAATGCAGCATCATTAAGCTTTGTTCTATATGAGCTGAGGTCTACTTTAACTGTGAGCTCTCTTGTGGGAACAGGAATATCGAAGGATACCTTATCTCCGCAAGTTGTTTCGATAGGAGCAGTTTCAGTTCCGTTGCCGTCTATAAAGGATTTTTCCATATCAATTATTTCTGTGATTTCGATATCACCTTTTACATTGCGTCCGGTAACTGTGAGTGTTGCAATTTTGATTGTGTTACCATTGATAATGTTGGCATCATCAGCAGTCCACATATCTTCAACGTTAACACTCTTAAGGTTAAAGCGGTATGTTACTTTATTTCCGTCTTCTTCCTTATAGATGTTTGTTTCGTTATTTGCAACCATTTCATATCTTGCATTAACACCTGCAGGATATGTGATAACAAATTCACCTGCTGAAAGATTTCTTACGGTGTTGCTTGTATCACCAACAAGATATAAATCAAATTTTGCACTGCCTTCTTCTGCAGGTGCTTCAACTAATTTAAGAACTGCTGTATCAGCCGGAGAAGCTTTTGCTTTGCGAACTGAGATGTCGGAGAATTTAATCATCTTAACGTAAAGATAATCATCTTCTACAATAAATTCAAGTTCTTCAACTTCATTACCGTGTTCGTGATAAACTTTTTCAATTAATTCATCATTTTCGAGATTAATTTCAGAAAGCGGAATTTTAACGAGAATAGGGGAATCAAGCTCTTTTACTTCTTCGTTGCCCATAATAGCTGTTACATCAAATACAACACCATTTTTAAGAAGCGGATTTACAACTTCGGATTCATCCTTTGCATCGCATTCGATTATAAGAGCATTATTTGTTCCATCAACTGCAATAAAATCAGATTTATCTTCACCAACTGCAAGAATAATTTCTGCACTTACTTTGTCAGCATCTGCAGAACTAAGGTTTTTGATTGCATTAGCAACAGCATCTTTAGTTTCTTCAGATGTATAATCGTCAATTTCAACATTGTTGATATCTTCAACAGTATCAAGTTTTATAGCACCATTATGCACATAAACTCTTTCAGCAACTGTGTATTCAGCATCTGTGGGGTAGTATTCGTCATGACCGCCTTCTTCAAAGTTGTTTTCTCTGTCTGCTCCATAAATTCTGAGAGCAAGAGTAGCTGTAACATCTACGGGTGAAACAACTTTGATACCGCAGTTGAAGGATTTAACAAAGTTGATGCAGTCTGCATATGTAAAGTTAAGGTTTGAACCGGGTTTTGCAAAGTTTTTACCAAACTGTTCCATAATCTTAACAGTTTCGCCACCATTAAATTCAAGACCACCTTTGGGAGCAACAAAGTCTTCGTATTCAACATCATCAAGAACAACCCATGCACCATCAAAGAATTCCTTGTAGCTTCCTGCAAGAATTACCTGAACATTTTTAGAGAAGGTGAGTTCAAAATCTGCAAGATAGTTTTTGAAAGGACTTACTTCAAGATCTTCTTCGGTATCTAAAGCTGTGAAATTTAAGGCATAGTCAAGAGCAATGTCGTCATGCGGAAAAAAAGATTCTTCTTCTGTGATAACAAGATCATCGCCTTTGAGTTCTGTAACTTCGCATTCAGGAAGAGCAATTTCATCTGCTGCAAAAGCAGTAAAGCTTACTGCTGTAAATACCATTACGAATGCAAGTAAAACACTAATAATTTTATTCATAGGTATTACCTTCTTTCTTATAATTTTAAAATTTTCAAAGTTTTCTTTAACGTTAGATTTTTGTTTTGTCATTTTTCATATCACCCACCTTTTTTGACATGTTAACATAAACGTTATTTTATTATAATTCGCATTACTGCGAAAATAACCAAATTCCACAAACTAAAAATCTTTTATGTGGCACTTTTATTACTTAAGCTTTAAAAGTCTTTCACACATAACTGCAACCTCTGCTCTTGTTGCATTGCCGTTTGGATTAACCAATCCATTGGAGCCTTTTATGATTCCGGCACTCACCATTGATGCGAGAGGTGCGAGAGCATAGTCAGAAACAGCAGATTTATCCGCAAACTGTTCGAGTGATGAAAAATCAGTTGCTTCATTGATATAGCCTGCATTCAAAAATGCTCTGTAGGCAAGTGTGATAAGATCCTGACGCGTTATGCTGTTTTCAGGATAAAACTCATTTCCGCTTCCTTTTGCAATTCCGGCTTTTTTTGCCTTTGAAATTGCTGATGCGTAATAGCTTTCTGAAGGAACATCTGAAAAGTTTTCAGAATCCTCCTGCCCAAAATCAATCATTCGGCTGAGAATGAGAATAAAATCTCCACGTTTGATATTTTCAGCCGGAGAAAACGTTGTTTGAGTTGTACCATTTATAACGCCTTTATCTTTGAGAGTGTAGATTGCGTCCTCTGCCCATGAAAAATCCGAAAGGTCGGTAAAACTGCGATTAGCCTGAATCTGAGGCTGAACCTGAGGGATTGATGGTGCAGGCGAAAAACCGCCGCCTCCGCCGCCTCCACCTCCGCCGCCTTTACCGCCGGATGAGCCTGAGCCTTTTTTGTCGTCATCATCATCTTTGTTATCGTTATTGCCGGATTCTGCATCTTCTTCTTTTGAGTCTTCTTTATTATCTTCTTTACCGTCTTCTTTTACGTCTTCCTTACCCTCGTCTTTTCCGTCATCCGTGTTTTCTTTATTATCAGATAAAAAATCAAAAACAAGAAGGTCATTATCATTAACATCGCCGTCACGGTTTATGTCGGTTGCCCACGCATATCTTTCAGACACGGTGGTATCAGTTATTGCCTGAGTGCAGATTTCTTTATCTGCTTCATCTACACTACCGTCTCCGTTTACATCACCAGGTTTAAAATCACTGTTGGTAAGTTCAAGAGTGGTATCAAAGGTTATTCCCTTTTTTTCATACGAAACATATCCCATTCCCGAAACCTTAACACTATAGGTTTTACCTTCTGTCACATCCATTTTAACTTCAAACGTTGGAACAAGTTTTGTTCCGTCTCTGTGACCGCCATCGCCAATAAGAATATTATTCAAAACCGTTTTTAAAGTATAGTTATTTTCTTCATCGGTAACACTGAGTTCAATGCCGGTATCTGCATAGCCGCTTGAGGAAGTCTGAGCAAAGGTTGTGACCTTATCCATTGTGAGTTTTATAGAAGCGGTTTTTCTTTCAATCTGAGATTCAGATGCAACACCCATACCGGAAGATGCCTCATCCGGAACAACTTCATCATCACCTAATACATAATATGTATCTGCAAGAGAGAGCATCAGCTCAACACTCTCGCCGGGTTCGCCGTAGAATGTGAGAATAAACAAATCAGTACCTTCAGCTTCAAACGGAACAGTATATTCTGAATTTGTTATGATTGAGGGGGTCAGCTTTTGAGTGAAATTGACAAGTGCTGCATCGGGATAATAGAGAACGCATTGCGGATATTTATTCTCGCCTGCAAGATACTGAATGCCTCTGTATTTGAGATTACCGCTGAAAAGCACAGCCGTTTGGGCAATTATTGCATCACCTTCAAGTCCATATGCCCTCACAAGGATTTTCGATTCTCCGTCAAGTGCCGGAACGCCTTTTTCATAGCCGTCGGTTATATCAATAAATTCTATTGATATGGGGCTGACATCATCCTGATACGCATACGCAGGTATGAATGGTACAGTCATAATTAACGCAATCAATATGGCCAATATTTTCTTCAAACTCATATTTTCGCTCCTTTTATCGCATGAATCAAACGATTACATTTTTTCATAAAATTACATTATATATTATACCCCCCTCCGTAAATCATGTCAAGTTTTTTTCGACGATTTCTATATATAACCTAAAAGCATAATGCAATTCAATTCACTTTGTAACATTTGTTACAAAGCGTACACAAAATACATCAAAATGCGACAAGTTAATTTTTGATTTATGGGTTAGATGAATTTATGATAGTGCGTTGTAGGGGACGATGCCCACATCGTCCCGTTATCGCAACACATCGTCCCCTACGAGATTATTCAATTATCAGGTAACCCGATAATTAAAATCAACTAAAAAAATACACGCATCAATCCAATCTCTCAAAAAAAGAAAACAGACACAGCATATAAAAACGCTGTGTCTTCGCATAAATTATTCAAGTTTCAAAACAATATTCCCCGATTCAAGAGTTTTTTTGACATCTATCACTCTTTGATTTTCAGAGCCTCTGAATTTGAGAGTTATTTTTTTCTTTTCCTCCACAAACGGACCGTCTACCAGAACATCGATAAGAGAAAGCATTTCATCGGTCACTTCACAGTGCGCTCTTCCTCCTGCGATTTCTTCAAATACATAGCCTGAATAGAGCCACACGTCTTTTTCAGGATATGTTTTTTTCACTTTTCTGAGAAGTTCAACCAAAACCCGCTGATTCTGAGGTTCCATTGGCTCACCGCCAAGAAGCGACAAGCCGTTTATGTATGAAGATTTCAAAAGCTCAAGAATTCTTTTTTCGGTTTCTTCGGTATAGGGAGTGCCGTAGCCAAAATCCCAGGTTTCGGGATTAAAACAGTTTTTGCAGTGATGTGTACATCCCGAAACAAAAAGCGACACCCTCACCCCTATTCCGTTTGCAATATCGTTTTCTTTAATAGCGCCGTAGTTCATCAGAGATGGAGCACCCTTTCCTTGATTTCCTGAGTTCTGCCCTGATTCCAGTACTGACTTCCGATATAGCCGCATGTTCTTCTTGCAACGTTCATTTTTGACTGGTCGGTATTACCGCAGTTGGGACATTTCCAGATAAGCTTGCCATCCTGCTTTTCAATAACTATTTCGCCGTCAAATCCGCATTCCTGACAGTAGTCACTCTTGGTATTGAGTTCTGCATACATAATGTTATCATAGATAAATCTCATAACCTGAAGCACTGCTTCGATGTTGTCCTGCATATTTGGAACTTCAACATAGCTGATAGCACCACCGGGAGAAAGAGCCTGGAACTTGGATTCTATTTCAAGCTTTTTAAATGCATCTATCTCTTCGGTAACGTGGATATGATAGGAATTGGTGATATAGTTCCTGTCGGTAACACCGGGAATTTTGCCGAATCTCTGCTAAAGACACTTGGCAAATTTGTAGGTAGTAGATTCAAGCGGAGTGCCATAGAGAGAATAGTGAATGTTTTCGGCAGCTTTCCATTTTGCACACGCATCGTTGAGTTTCTGCATTATTTCAAGTCCGAGCTTTTCTCCCTCGGGCTCGGTAAGTTTTTTTCCTGTGAGAGCATAAACGCATTCCCAAAGCCCCGCATAACCGAGAGAAATGGTGGAATACCCACCATGGAGAAGTTTGGTTATGGGTTCGCCCTTTTCAAGACGTGCAAGAGCACCATACTGCCATAAAATAGGTGCGGCATCTGAAAGAGTGCCTTCAAGTCTTTCATGACGGCACTGAAGTGCTCTGTGGCAAAGTTCAAGTCTTTCATCTAAAATATTCCAGAATTTTCCAAGGTCTTTGCCCTGAGTTGTTGCGGAGCATGCCGCATCAACAAGATTAATGGTAACAACACCCTGATTGAATCTGCCGTAGTATTTTGGGTTGCCATTTTCGTCAACATACGGAGTTAAAAAGCTTCTGCATCCCATACAGGTGTAGCAATTGCCGTTTCCGTTGGAGTCAACCTTTAGCTTCAGCATCATTTTTTCGGAGATATAGTCCGGAACCATTCTCTTTGCCGTACACTTAGCTGAAAGCTCTGTGAGATAAGCATATGGGGAATCGGGATGAATGTTATCTTCTTCCAGAACATAAATGAGCTTTGGAAATGCAGGAGTAATATACACTCCGGCTTCGTTTTTAACACCCTGATATCTCTGCAGGAGTGTTTCTTCAATAATTATTGCAAGGTCTTTTTTCTCCTGTTCGTTTTTTGCTTCACCGAGATACATAAACACGGTGATAAAAGGCGCCTGGCCATTGGTTGTCATAAGAGTTACAACCTGATACTGAAGCGTCTGAACGCCTCTTTGGATTTCTTTTCTCAGGCGTTTTTCAACAATTTCATTAATAACCTTTTCATCAGCTACACCGCCTGAGCATTCAACAGTTTCCATAACCTCTGCTCTGATTTTCTCTCTTGAAACCTGAACAAAAGGTGCAAGATGAGCAAGAGAAATGCTCTGACCGCCATACTGATTCGATGCAACCTGAGCTATAATCTGGGTTGAGATGTTGCAGGCTGTGGAAAAGCTATGGGGTTTTTCAATCATAGTTCCGCTTATAACAGTGCCGTTCTGAAGCATATCTTCAAGGTTAACAAGGTCACAGTTGTGCATATGCTGAGCAAAATAATCGGCATCATGGAAATGAAGAATTCCAGCTTCATGAGCCTCCACTATTTCCTGAGGCAAAAGAATTCTTTTGGCAAGGTCTTTTGAAACCTCACCTGCCATATAGTCGCGCTGAACGCTGTTGACAGTGGGGTTTTTATTGGCATTTTCCTGTTTTACTTCCTCGTTGTTGCACTCAATAAGACTGAGAATCTGATTATCGGTTGTGTTGGCAACACGGGCAAGGTTACGGGTAAAGCGGTAGCGGATGTATCTTTTAGCTGTTTCGGGAGCATTCTGCATTATGATGTGGCTCTCCACAAGCTCCTGAATTTCTTCGACGGAAAGGCTTCTTTCCATATCGCGGCAATAATCCTCAATAACATTTACTATGTATTCAACTTGTCTTTTGGATAGCTCGGGCTTTCCTTCTGTTGCGTTGTTGGCCTTTTCAATAGCCTTTTCAATTTTTTCGCGTTCGAAAATCTCTTCGACGCCACTTCTTTTAACGATTTTCATTTGAATTTCCCCTTTTTTTCTCCATACATATCTATATTTTGCGCCGTTTAAACTCTAAACAAGATGTTGTGCCTTTGAATATTATATACCACAACATCTTCCGTGTCAATAGCTTTTTGGAAATATTTTTTCTTGAAAAAAACCAATCCGTGAATGTGGCTCTGCTGCTATATTTGAGGGTTTATTAAATTTATGTTACAGAATTTTTTCTGTTTTTTGATTCATAACCTTTCCCGTTTCTTTTTCATACTCTCCCCCAATCTCCTGAGGAGTCATATCTCTCGTGCACGGAATTTTTTCGTAGAAACAATCCGCAATTTCAGCAGAATTTTCAACAACGATATAAAAACAAATTTCTCATCCTTTAAAATAAGCAAACTCAGATTTTTATGTTTACCCAATTTCCTTTTTTATAGCGTATATAACCGAAAACAAGCCTGAAAACCTGGTCTGCAAGAATACCGAGCCATATTCCGACTATACTTAAGTGGAAAACATATGCACCCATATACGAAACAAATGTTCGTATGAAGGTAACGCATATCATTGATGTCATAGCTGTGTAGAACGTGTCCCCTGCACCTCTGAGGCATCCCATATATATAATCTGGCGAACCTGAAAGAGGACTGTGAAAATGGCTATGTACAAAATGCTTACACCAATATCCACTATATGCTTTTCATCAAAGAAAAGTTCGAGCCCGGCTCTTCCGCCAACAAGATAAATAGCAACGAGTATTACAGATATTACTCCGCCTATAAACTGACACGCATTTCCATATTCCCAAGCCTTATCAGCATTCTTTTCGCCAAGACTTCTGCCTATCAGCGCAACAGATGCCGTCTGCAAGCCATCACCGAAAGCAAATGAAAGAGAAAGTATATTCATAACAACCTGATGCGCCGCCATTGAATCCATCCCCTGCTTTGCCGCCATTATTGCAGTGAGCATAAAGCCTATACGGATAAGAAGCTGTTCTAAAAACACACTGTAGCCAAGCTTTATAATGTTTACAAATGTTTTTATGCGCGGGAGTATTTTGTTTTTAATAATATAGGGAATGCTAACATAGACTTTCTTTCCCAAAACAGAAACAATACTCATTACGCATGAAACAAAGTAGCCAAAAACGGTTGCTATTGCAGCACCTTTTATGCCGAGTGCCGGAAATCCGAATTTTCCGCCTATGAGAAGATAGTTAAACACCATATTTACCATGTTGGCAGTAACATTTGTGCGCATAGTGATTTTGGTGTTGCCGCATCCTCTCTGAGCAGAATTTATGCACATCTGAACCGTTGTGAAAATAATACCGCTCATTATTATTTTAAAGTATGAAACCGAATCTGCTTGAGTTTCCGGTGTTGAACCGCAGAACCTAATGATAAAATCGGCAAAATATACCATTACAGAGCTTATGACGGCACACATAACAAGCATAAATACAAAGGCAGTTGTGAACACCGCATTCGCATCATCTCTTTTCTTTTCTCCAAACCGTCTTGCCACAAGTGCCGAAACCGAAACATTGAGTGCCATAAACACCGATAAGCCTAAAAATCTTGGTTGATTTGTGAGTCCTACCGCGGCAACGGCATCAGATCCAAGCGAACTTACCATAAGCGAATCTATAAGCCCCGCAAGGCACACAAAAAACATTTCGAGCATTGACGGAAGCGCCATTGCAAGCGAGGTTTTTATTATTGTTTTATCATGTTTTATAAGTTTCATTTAAATCACTCCTCCACAGTTTGATTTTACGTCGATTAACTCTTTTTGCTTTTCGAAAAGCTCAAGAACTTTTTTCTGTTATCCATTATGACTTCTCGCTTGACATCACTTTTTAGGTGTAGTATAATAACCCTTACAATATTCATTATAAACGAAATATATCAGAAAGTCTACATATATTTTACATTTTTATCTGCAATATTACGTTTTTGAAGAATACAAAATTGAAATAGCAGAAAAGAGGCTGAAAAATATGATTCATTCATTCTTACTCATCGGACAATCAAACGCAGCAGGAAGAGGATTAATTAACGAAGCGAAGCCGCTCAATATTCTTGACGGAAGACTCAAGGTACTCCGAAACGGTCTGTGGCTGAATATGTATCGTCCGGTAAATCCCGACCGCAGCTTCTCTGGAACCTGCCTTGCTGAAAGCTTTGCAAAATCATATGCCGAAGAGCATCCGGAGGTTGATGTGGGAATTATCCCCTGCGCCGATGGAGGAACACAAATTTCGCAATGGTTACCCGGGGAAATACTTTTTGACAATGCCGTAAACTGCGCAAAACTTGCGATGCGCACATCCACACTTAAAGGAATAATATGGCATCAGGGCGAAGCCGACTGCTCAGAAGACAGATATCCTCTTTACTATAAAAAATTTACATCTATTATGGATGCTCTGAAAAAAGAGCTTGCCTCTCCCGATATTCCGATAATCATAGGCGGGCTTGGTGACTTTCTGGCAAAATTCGATTCGTCTCCGGATATAGTTAAATACTATTGCGAAATAAATAAAATTTTAGAAAAGCTTGGAAATGAATATCAAAACTGTGCTTTTGTTCCGGCAACGGGACTTGGCGCAAATCCCGACAACCTCCATTTCAATGCATCGGCACTTGATGAATTCGGCATACGCTACTATAAGGCTTTTAAGCAATTTGATACTGCAGAAAACGTATGCGAAAATGAGCAATCCAAAACAAATTCTGAAAGAACAGCTATGGAGTTGTTATGATTTAGGGTAAAACAGGGCATACTGTAGTAAAAAGCTAACGGAGGGCTTAAAATGTGTACTGCAATATGTTTAAGAAAAAACAACAGTTATTTCGGAAGAAGTCTTGATGTGGAATCTTCCCGCAACGAAAGAATAACTATAGTGCCAAGAAATTTTCTTTTGGAATTAAGGCATTCACCACCACTGAGAACGCATTTTGCAATAATCGGAACTGCATATATTGAAGATTCATATCCACTCTATTATGATGCCATAAATGAACACGGACTTTGCATTGCCGCTCTTAAATACGGCGAAAAGGTAATATATCCGGGTGAAAAAGTGGGTTTTGAAAACATTGCATCGTTTGAACTCATACCTAAAATTCTGGGCACCTGCAAGGATTTATCCGACGTTAAGGCAATTTTCAAAAATCTAAATATAATAAATGAAAACTATTGCGAAAATTTAAAAGCAACTCCGCTTCACTGGATAATTTCAGACACAAAATCATCAATTGTGGCAGAGCCTTTTGAGCATGGAATCAGAATATATGAAAATCCGCCCGAAATTCTCACAAACGCACCGGAATTCAACATCCATCTTGAAAACTGGAACAAGTATTTTTCAGAAGATGAGCCTACCGCTCTGAATCTTCCGCTCCCCGGAGATTCCTCACCGGAATCAAGATTCATACGCACTGCTTATAACATGAGAAATGCACAGTGTCTTCCGGGAGAAGAAGAAAGCGTGGGACTGTTTTTCCGTATTCTTGAAAACGTTACCAAAATAAAAGGATGCGGAGTGACCCCGAAGCAAAGAAATGAAATGAGCGTATATTTTTCGTGCTACAATATAAACAATGGAATATACTACTACCGCACCTACAACAACAGCCGCATATATGCCGTTGATATGCACCGTGAAAATCTTGACGGAAAATTTATTACATCATACAGAATGATTGACACACAAGAGATATTCAAGCAAAATTAAACACAAAGTTAAAGCCGGACGATTACGCCTTATCATCGTCCGGCTTTTGTTTCATATTCAGAATTTTAATCCTGCGTTTTTCATATCGTCAATTATGCATTTTCTTTCATCTGCACTGTAGCGTTTCATCGGAAATGCCGAATTCCCCACTGCATATCCCATTTCTTCAAGAATAACCTTTGTGGCAGGGATAACCATATATTTATGAATCTGAGTAATTATTCTGTTTGCATCCATCTGCGACTTTTGCGACTCAGCAATATTACCGCGCATGAAATTATCATATATTGATTTTATTGTGTCGAACATAAAGTTATAGGTTGTCCCGATACCGCCGTCGGCACCTGCATTAAGACCCATAAGAAGCATTTCATCAGGTCCGTTTATGATATTCATCTCACCATTAGTAAGCTCTTTTACCTGAGTCATTCCGTAGTAATTCGAGCTTGTCCATTTAATAGCCGTGATGTTATCGATTTCAAACATTCTTGCAACGAATTTTGCAGTAAAATCAAATCTTGCAGCCGGGCTGTAGTATATCATAAGCGGAATATGAACAGATTCTGCAAGAGCCTTATAGTAATTATATATATCATTTTCATCATACATAAAAAACAGAGGCGCTGTAGCAGAAATGGCTTTGGCGCCAATTCTTTCAGCGTGTTTTGCAAGCATCACAGCATCGGAAAAATCAGCCGCCGCAACCTGAACAATACATGGTTTTTTATTACCTACGGCATCGAGCGCCGCCTCGGCAAGAACGATTCTGTTTTCTGTTTTGAGTGCAATTCCTTCACCCGTTGCTCCTCCAACATAAAAACCATCGGCACCTTTTTTGAGAAGCATATCAATAAGATTTCTGAGTACCTCTGTATTGATTGTTTCATCAATATTGAGCGGTGTTACAAGAGCGGGCATAATGCCTTTGAATTTCATTTTAATTATCTCCTCACATTTACTGCCTTGACATCGGCATTGATTTCTAATATAATTAATAATACCACAAGTAATCTATTTGTCAACAAACAGCACAGACAACATTTATAACATTATGTCAGAACAGGAAATGTATTATGTATAAGGAATTGAACATCAGAACAAATTCAGATAATTTCAAAGTTTTTATTCAGGACGGATTTTTCTCCTATGTTGCACCGACATCAAGACCCCATGCCCACAGTTTTACGGAAATACATTTTGTTATGTGCAATAATTCCGTTATGAATATAGGAAACGAAACTGTCACTCTCAACTCCGGCGATATGGTAGTTATACCGAAAGGCGTTTACCACCGATGCATTTCGGATGATTTGTGCACAATGCACACGGCTTTTCAGATAGACTGCGAAATCGATAAATTTAAAATATTCAACATCGGCACAGCCTTAGCCGGAGAATTCTTCAAAGAGATATGCACTCTCAAACACACAAACGATTATTCAAAATTTTCCGCATTTGTTGCTCTTTTTGTTTCTTATTTCAACAATTCCGCCCCCGTTGATGCTCTTGAAGTTACGAATCCGAAATTTTTGATAAGAGAGTTTTTCTCTCAGCGCTACAGTGAAGACATTCAACTCTCCGACCTTGCAGATTTGCTTCATGTTTCTAAAAGGCATGCAGAAAGACTCGTTGTTGAAAATATGGGGACTACCTTCAGAGATACCCTTACCCTCACACGACTCAGTATGGCACAAGACCTTATTTCCACAACCGATATGTCAATCAGTCAGATTGCATCATACGTGGGTTACAAATCATATTCAGGATTCTGGAAAGCCTTTAAAAAACACGGTATGAATTGAATAAATTTACCAAAAAACTTAAAACACTATTGATTATTACGCACGTTAAATTGTATAATCTATATGTAATCAAGCTGTTAAAGAGGTTTTACCAATGATAAAATATATTAACGAAACACACGACGAGGAAAGAGCTTTCTACGGTGTGAGAAACACAGAAATAATAAACTGTGCATTTGAAGGCCCCGCCGATGGCGAATCCGCTCTCAAAGAAGCATCAGACATTAAAGTTTCAGGATGCAGATTTCTTTTGAGATATCCCCTCTGGCACGTTTCCAATGCAAAAATTGAAAATTCTGTTATGACCGACACCTGCCGTGCGGCTATGTGGTATGACGAAAATATGGAAATAACCCACTCTGAACTCGGCGGAATCAAAGCCCTAAGAGAATGCAACAGAGTTGACATCCGGAATTCAAAAATCAATTCCACGGAATTCGGCTGGTTTTGCTCTGATATGAATTTTGAATCAACAGAAATGATATCGGAATATCCGTTTTTAAAATCTCACGATATGGAATTTATTAACTTCACAATGACCGCAAAATATTCATTTCAGTATGTTGAAAATGTTGTTATTAAAAACAGTGTTCTCAACACGAAAGATGCATTCTGGCACGGAAAAAACATCACGGTTTACAACAGCACTATAAAAGGCGAATATCTGGGTTGGTATTCCGACTCACTGCATCTTATAAGATGCAAAATCATCGGCACTCAGCCTCTTTGCTATGCCACAAATCTTATTTTGGAAGACTGCGAAATGATTGATTGCGATTTGTCGTTTGAAAAAAGTGATGTGAAAGCAAGTATCTGCGGAAAAATCGACAGCATAAAAAATCCCCTGTCGGGCAAAATAACCGCCGGAGAAATCGGAGAAATCATTGTTGATGATTCGGATTCAAAATGCGAAATATGTGTTGAATAATTAAGTGGGGAATGTAAAAAAAGTCCAGAACGTCAAAAGCATGATTTAAGCCTGATATTAGTGATAAAGTACCTTATAAAATTCTGAAATTTACACTATATGTTGAAAAACATCGATTTTACGATGTTTTTCCCTTTATTACATAGGAAATTGCGTCAGCAATTGCTTGTAACAACAAAATTTTCCTTATAAAATTGTGAGCGAAGCGAACAGTTAATTGACGAAGTCAATTTTGTTCCTGTATAGGAATTTGCGTTTTTCAAAAATATGTGATATAATAAGAATCAAGTCAAAAAAGACATGACAAAAAGAGGTAGTGCAAAACCTCGGTAAAGTTATTGAATTTTTGATTATCCGTTAATTGAATTGAGTGTGTTTT
>JAZSOL010000087.1:0-39111 GCA_045536915.1 Clostridia bacterium | reverse complement strand
GCGGTTCTTCCGAAAAAGTGCTTTTAGCGGAACAGACCTTTGAAGGGTTTGTTTATGACGACGGGTACAACGGATATATTTATAACCTTGTTCCTACTCCGTATGTGCTTGTTGCGGGTGAAACCTATTTTGTGAAATGGGACGGAACTGTGTATGAATGTGTCGCGCAGGATATGAGCGCAATGAGTGCAGGAATGGTTGCAATGGGAAACATTTCCGCGCTTTTGGGAAGCGGAGCAGGAAACAACGAACCTTTTATCATTAACTATGTGCAAGGAGCAAACGCAGGCGGTTTTCTTGCTTTGCCGCCTGATACCGAAACTTCGCATACGGTTAAAATTTATCAGAAGGCAAGTTCTTCCGGCGGTTCTGTTGAGGGTGTTCACTTTGTCACTTTTATGAGCTGGGACGGAAGTACCGAACTTTATAAAAGACCTGTTGCGGACGGTGATGATTGCGCCGACCCTGTAATAAGAGGATATATTTCCGAACCCACAAAGGAAAGCACGGCGCAGTATGCTTATACTCACGCAGGTTGGTCTGCTTCTCCGAACGGTGCGCTTGACAGTAATATTCTTAAAGCTGTAACGGCAGATAAGACTGTATATGCAAACTTTGCTGCGGTTCTTCGTTATTATACTGTCACTTATTATGATGATGACGGAGTAACTGTTCTCAAAACCGAAAGCCTTGCTTACGGAGCGACGCCGAGTTATAAGCCGACAAAAGATCACTATGGGTTTGTATCGTGGACGCCTGCTGTTTCCACGGTAACGGGGGATACAAGCTATTCCGCAACATGGAAAGAACTTCCTGTATTCGCAGAAATGACATGGGAAGAAATCATAAGCGTTTGCGAAGCGGGAAATGCTGCAAGCACTTTTGCTGTTGGTGATACAAAAACGATTACCGCAGGAGGGAAAAGTGTTAATCTCCGAATTATCGGATTTAATCACGATGATCTTGCGGACGGAAGCGGCAAAGCGAGCATGACAATTCTTTCGGAATCGCTTTTTGATGAAAAATCAACGGCGGACAACTGGGCAAACCTTAGTAGTTTTATGTCAACAACATATAAACCAAAACTGCCGAGCGTTTTACAAAGCGCCATTAAAACCGTTACTAAGCAATGCAGCGCATTCGGATATAAAAACGGCGACACCCCAGCACCGGTTAACGAAAACTTTGAGTTGTTCCCTCTTTCTTATGAGGAAATGAAAATTCGTGTTCAAGGATCACTTCGATATGGTACAACCGCATGGAACGGTTGTTTCACAAACCTCGGAACTCCTTATGCATATTTTGAACAGAAATATGTTTCGTACTATTACGGACCGCCCAGAGATACAATCAATATTTATGGTGAGGCAGCCATGATTAGGCAGGGATTAAGATATTCCACAAGCAAAGTCGATGACCGGTGTACTTATCTTACGCAATCTGTTAATGAAGGTTCGGGAACAGGCAAATGGCTGTATGCAGTCCAAGGTTCTTTATCATTTGCAACTAAAGTTATGTTTGCGTTCTGCATTTAACCGAAAGGAGCGATATTGTGCCGTTTTTATATGTAATGACAATTCTTAATATCGCGATGCTTCTTGTTAACATTTGGATGCGGATCGACAGCGAGAAGACACTTGCTGAAATGAAAGAACGTTCCGGAGGTGCTGAAATGAAAAAATGAGACTGATTAAAGCAATTAAATCGACCTTTGAAGCAATCGGAATGGCGGTTTTCATCTATTTCTTTTATGTTTACCTTGAAAGACCGGAAGAATTCCTTTTGAAAGAATTTGCAATTTCTTTGGGAATTGCGGTTTTCATTGTTTGGATAATGAACAAGGCTTTTCGATGGTAGGGCGAGCACTTTGAGCTTGAAGAATGTCCTTATTGTGGAGCGGAACTTGGGTATGAATCCGATTCAGACACATGGCACGAAACAATTTGCAACATGGACGTTGACACTATGGGTGAGTTCCTTATGGAATGGGGGCTTGCCTGTTGCAAAAATGAAGAACCAAAAGATGTTTTCAAATGGCTTGAAGAAAAAGTGGAGGACGAAACATGAACAGACGAAGAATGATGAGTGAGGAGGGAATTTTATGGCGGATGCGAAAAGGATTCATCTGAAGAGGAAGAACCTTTTTCTCTATATGAAAGACGAGGTTGCCAGGAATGCGATTATAAAATCCGACGGCGGAAGCGGAGCGGTGAGCTGCCCTTGCGCCGACAACACGGATTATTCATATACCGGGGTTACGAGCTTTACTATGGAGGTTAAGGCTGTTCGATGCCACGGATTTATTACCTATGCAGAGGGATTTTCCGGAACGCCGAGTATTTCCGGAAACTATGTTTCCGACGGAGACGATATTTCCACAGCAAAGGGAGGAGAAACCTGGGAATTTTCCGTTTGGGGACACGGCGGCAAAGCTTTCATAACCTGGGACAAGAAGGGTGAATAGGCTTATGGATATGCTTGATTTGAGAAGAAGGATGATGGGAGCGGACGGGAGATTTTATATCTATCGGAATGGTAAAACATCCTTCGGGACGGCGATCGTATATGAGAGCGGTTCTAACGGACAACCCCACGAATTTTCGGAAGAAGGACTTTCGGTACATTATTTTCTGTATCTTGCTTTGCCGGAAAATTGGGAAGAACGTTTTGAAAAGCTTGTGTTTGAAGTTCGGAGAAGCACCGAAAAAACAGCAGGCGACCCATATTATAACCGTTGTGGAGTGGTTGGAGTTTTTAAACTTAATAAAACTGCGCCGCTTGCACCATCCAACGGTTACAACAAGGAACCGATCAGCACAGAATTTACCAGGCTTGAGTTTTCTGTTCCGGAGATAATAGAAGAACTTGAAAATATAAACCCTTACACTAATACTTACACAGAAAGTATCGGAATAATAAACGATATTTATAACGACGGCCATTTTATTTTTAAGAACATCTGGTTTGAATAGGGGGGATAAAAATGAGCGAAGCATTCTGGATCGCCCTTATTCCGACCACGGTTACTGCGGTTGCGGCGGTTCTGTCCTCTTACCTTGCGAACAGGAGCAGGAAGAAGGACGATGAAAAGAGGGACAAAAGCAAGGCGAAGACCCAGGCGGCAAAGGAAGCTTTGGATTCGGCTTTCCGGCAGGAGGTCAAGGACAAGCTTGACAGGCTTGAGGAGAAAATTGAGGAGAACAAGGAGAGGCTTGACAAGCACAACGGTTACGGCGAAAAATGGGCGAAGAGCCAGGAACATCTTGTCAGAATGGACGAGAGGCTTGAACACATTGAGGAGCACAGCCGGGAGTACGGAGACGAGCTTAAGAGCATTCGCAAGACCATTGCAAGGTATCACGGAGGTGTTTGAGAATGGCAATTAAAATCGGGCTTGATGCCGGACACGGCGGGAAAGGCTATACCGGAACATATTCCATTGACACCGACAAGGACGGACTTTGGGAGAAGGATTATGCCCTTGAGGTCGTTCTTCTGATGGACAAGGCTCTCCGCAGGAACGGATTTGAGACCTATCTTACCAGGAAGGGGGATTATCGCCCCGGAGACACTTCCCAGAGGGCGATTTCCTGCGCGAAGGCAGGATGTAGCTTTGCTGTTTCGATTCACTTCAACGGGTTCGAGAATCAGAGCGCAAACGGAACGGAGGTTTTTGTTCCCTATGCGGAGAAGGCGGCAGGGATTGAGGTTGGATTCCGGGAATGCCTTTTGAAATACTTCAAGGAGAGAAAGCCTTTTGCACGGAGCAGCAACATAAATAATCAGAACGAAATCTTTGACAAGAAGCTGAACACGGAGACCAGGCGATTCGACGCGGTTTCCGCAAAGAAGGACTACTTCGGATTCGTCCGCTCCGCATGGCAGTACGGACTTTCCGCAGACCTTCTGGAGATTTGCTTCCTTACCAACAGGAAGGATTTTGAGACCTTCACGAAGAACAAGGAAGAGATTTCGGAAGGACTTGCCAGGGCGATTGTTGAAGGGTTCGGAAAGAAGTTCGTTCCGAAAGAGAAACCGAAACCGGACATCAACCGGGTTGCCAAGAAGAACAGGATGGAAATGAAGAAATGAGGATTGTTTTTGAGAACAAAAATAGCGAGACCAAGAATCGGTTCATGCGAAAATGCATCATTGTGATTTTCATCACCACGGTTATCTTTACGGCGGCGGTTTTTGCATCGACGCATCTTACCGGAGCTGACCATTCGACTCTTATTCAATGGTGGTTCACGGCGATGATCGTTGAGGCGGGAGGACTCCTTCTGAAGAAGTATTTCGACGACAAAAAGAAAAAGACAAACGATGAAACAGAGGAGGAAGAATGATGGATTTTTCTGTTATCATGGAGTATATCTCCATCCTGGTTACTGTGATGATTGCGCTTTCGATCATCACCAACATTATCGTTCAGCTCATCAAGGAGCTGATTCCGGTACCGACAAACTACGTCGTGGTGGCGGTTGCCCTGGTGCTGACACTTGCGGTGTTCCTGGCGGCGGTTGAATACTTTGCTGTGCCGCTTCTTTGGTATTACGCAGTCGGCGCAGTCGTTATAGGTATATTTGTTGCTTACATTGCGATGTTCGGTTTTGATAAATTCAAGCAGGCTTGGGTGAGCCTTCAGAAGAGGATTTAGGAATAAAAAAAGCCTCCGTCAAGGAGGCTTTTTTTACATCATGCAACACGAAATGCAACACAACAGCCGAAAAATGGCTTAAATACTGGAGCAGGTAACGGGAATCGAACCCGAAATTTCTGCTTTTTGGGTTGATGACGTGAAATTGGCTTGGGTAAGCCATTTGTGCGATTCGTGGCTTTGTTACGCGGAAAAACCGACTTTCGGAAACGGAAGAATTTTTCCGTTTTTGGAAGAAAAATTCCGTTTTTGGAATGGTTTTTCCGAAGTATGCAACACGAAATGCAACACGAAATTTGATAAAAATTACTCCGTTAAGGAGTTGAACTTGTTTGCGACGATTCCGGCAGCTTCGTTTGATTTTTCCGGGAGGCAATGGGTGTAAATCTTTTGAAGGGTTTCTATTGAATCCCATCCTCCGCGTTGCATGATATATCTGTCCGGAACTCCAGACGCATGAAGAAAGGTTGCTCCGTAATGACGCAGGTCATGGAAGCGGAAAGATTCATCGAGATGGGCGACAGCTCTTAAAAAACGGTTTTCAATCTGCTGTGGTTTCGCTTCGATGATTCTTCCGGGCTTGACGGGAATCTTATCGATGATTGATTTCGGAACTTCCACGGTGCGGTTGCTTCCGTAGGTTTTCGGGACAGGTTTTATTACCCATTCGCCGTCTTCGTTTTTAACCATTGCCTTGTTGATACGGATGGTGTTTTTCTTCCGGTCAATATCAGCCTCTGTGAGGGCGCAGATTTCGCTTCTCCTGGCAGGTATGAAAGCGGCAAGGGAGATTGCAATATTAAGTTCTGTGCCTTCTGTCCGACGGAGAAGTTCCTTTACTTCATCGTCGGTGACAATGTGATATTCCACAGGTACTTTCTGCGGAAGGGTGACTTTAAGATTATGTCCGCAATCGAAAAACTTGAGGACAACGGTGACATAGCCATAGATATTCCGGACAGTTTTTGGAGAAAGAGTTTTGCTCCATTCTCCTATCCATTCCTGCATAAGTTCGGAATCGATTTTTGAAATCGGGACGTTCCATTTATCCTTCAGCTTGGTATCCGAATATTGGACATATCCGCGCATTGTTGAAGGAGAGAGGACTTTTTCCTTTGCTTTGTTGTATCGATCCATTGCGGTTTTAAGCATCAGATTGTTTTCATCGGAATAGATTTTCTTTTCAACGGCATACTGCGCCGCAAGGAGCTCCGCTTCCTTTTTGGTAGGAGCTGTGAATGACTTATAGATTCGCTTTCCGTTTTCGTCCTTTCCTCCGTAAATCTGGCAACGCCAGGAACCGGAGGGGAGCTTTTTTGCTTTTGCCATTTTAACCTCCTTTCTGTATTTGGGTTAAGCTTGGGTTAAGCTTGGGTTAAGAAGATTTTAATTCGATTCTATCTCGATTTTAACGCGCACTTTTTGCGCGTTGATGCACGATAATAACGATTTTGTTACTTACTTTAACACTTTTAATGCAGTTTTAACACTTTTTTGCGTTGCAATAACAGTTTTTTGTTTTAGGAGATCATTTTCGTGAGGTCACGAAAATGATGTTATTGGAAAAGAAAACTTTTATTAGAACTTGCCTATTGTATGAAACCATATTAATTCTGTTACACATCTATCATAGAAAATTTTATTTTCTTCGTAATCTGGTTCTTTTTGAACATAAGATTCATATATACCTTGCTCAATATATTTTTTAAAAATATATTCCTGTGCTGTTTCAAAAGCATCATCAATACTTCTCCAAAACCAATACATCAGACCGAGACCGATAAGGACGACAATAATTCTTAATATGATTTTTTCTCCTTCCGGAAATATTGCTGATGCGAACCCTACAACTAAAAAAGACGGAATAAGTATTTTTGAAAACAAGTTGGTTTTTTCTTTTACACAGCTATTAAAAGAAAGCTGCAAAGAAGATTTTTTATCAATTATTAAACATTGTAGTGCAGATTTATTTCTTTCAAAATAGTTGTTGAATCTTTCTGTAAATTCCTCGTCGGTCATAATGAACCTCCTGTTGGTGCGAAATTGGTTGGTGGTAAAAATTTGTGATTGCATAGCGGCACGATTCGTGGTAAAATCCGAATTGAAAAAAGAACAAATGTTCGATTTTGCAAGAAGGAGGTCTTTTGCATGAAGGAAAATGAGAAGCGGTTTTTGGAAATTTTGGAAAAAGCAAAAGACCCAGAGCAGGCGGCGATAATCGCCATTGAGATTATTTCAGATTATTTATTGCAGCTTCAATCAGAGAAAGAACAAAAGGTTGGCTTTCTTCCGGAACTTTACTGAAAAGTTCAAGAGCCTTTTCCTGGAACTCGCCGAGAGGTTTTTCGGCGGGTTCTTTTTCTTCCTCCCAATCCATTAAATAAGCTATGGTGGTATCAAGTGCGTCCGCGAATACTTTTATTTTTGATTGGGGAACATCGTTGATTCCAAGTTCTATCTTATTTATGCTTGAACGGCTTTTGTAACCGGTCTTTTCTGCAAGTTCCGATTGGGACATTCCGAGGGATATTCTTCTGTCGTATATTTTTTTGCCGATATTGAGTTTAATCAAGTGAATCACCTCACGACCTTATTATAATACAAGGTGATTAAAAAATCAACATTTTTTCAAATTTTTTAGAAAAAGTGTTGACAAAATAATCTACAAGAGCTATACTACAGAATGTAGATAAAAACTTCTACCAAGTGACATAGGAGGAGGGATTACCAAAATGACTAACGTAAAACTTTTAGGCGAAGCCATCAAAAAAAGCGGATTGCGAAGACGATTTATTGCTGATGAAATGGGAATCGGATATGACCGGTTCTATAAAAAAATTACCGGCAAAATCGAATTTAAAGCTTCCGAAGTAAAGGCTATCGCGGATATTCTGAAGCTTTCATTCGACGAAATGAGAGCTATTTTTTTGTCCTAAAAGTAGATGAAAAAATCTACAAAGGAGGAGACCCTATGGACAAAAACCAGGCAAAAAAGATTCTCGCCCAGATTGAGAAGAAAAAGGCACTTCTTGGGATTCAGAACCGGGACATAGCGCATTTCATCGGAGTCTGCGAGAAGACCTTCCGGGAAAAAATCCGGGAGCCGGAGAAATTTTCGCTCCGGGAAATTTATCAGATTATGCATCTTCTCCGGTTTACCGAAGAAGAAAAGAAGGAGGCTCTTTTATGAAAAATTTCTTTGAGCTTATGTTGGTGCTTTCGGCACTTGGATGCCTCATCCTTGCTGAATGCATTCCGGCTTGCCTTCTGTGCTTTGTTCTCTGCGTTGTATTCGCGGCGATTCTTTATGGATTGGAGATGAAGGAATGAACGTTCTGATAGCCTGTGAAGAATCGCAGAGAGTTTGCACGGAATTCCGCAAGCTTGGACACAGAGCTTTTTCCTGCGATATTATCCCTTGCTCCGGAGGACATCCCGAATGGCACATAAAACAAGATGTTTTGCCGCTTTTGAACGGAAACTGTGAGTTTAAAACCGAAGACGGGAACAAACACAGAATAGATGGCCGTTGGGATATGCTTATTGCTTTTCCACCTTGCACATTTCTTACAGTAACCGGCAATAGATGGTTTAGCATTGAACGATATGGAGAAAAAGCGATTCAAAGAGAAAAAGACAGACAAGATGCTATTAAGTTTTTTATGGCTTTTGTAAATGCCGATTGCGAGAAAATCGTCATTGAAAACCCTATCGGAATTATGAGTACTGTATATAGAAAGCCAGACCAAATTATTCATCCTTATATGTTTGGCGACCCCGCAAGAAAAGCAACTTGTATATGGCTGAAAAATGTTTCTAAATTAAAACCTACAAACATTGTTGAGCCGGAAATTATCAAATACAAGAACGGCAAAGGAACTGACAGTCCGTGGCACTTTTACACAATGTCTTTGCCGCCCACAGAAAGAGCAAAAGCAAGAAGTAAAACATACCCCGGAATTGCAAAAGCCATGGGGGAACAATGGGGGGTGACTAAATGACAAACTATGAAAAAATAACAACTATGTCTCTTGAGGAAATGGCAGAAACTTTTGTTGATGCTGTAACTTGCGAAAATTGCCCATTTATAAATGAATGTCCAGTTGAATGGAACAATTCAAATTGTTATCAAGAATGTGAAGAATATATAAAAACTTGGCTTGAAAGCGAGGTTGACGAATAATGGCTAAAAGTTGTCCTTACCAAAGCAATGGCTGAACAATGGGGAGGAAATTCAAACAATGTTTTACCTTGAAGCACCCTGGATAGGCTATGCGCCGGATGACGACGAAGAAAAGGAGGAATACATTCCGGAGTATTACCCGGAATGTGAAGCTGATTATGATTACTAAAATCAAAACCGAAAACCGCGAGGACTGGCTTGCCGAGAGAAAGAAAAGCATCGGCGGTTCCGACGCGGGAACCATTTGCGGATACAACAAATATTCCACAAGATTTGCTCTTTGGGCAGAAAAGACCGGAGCGATGGAACCGGAGGACATTTCCGGGAAAGAATCCGTCCGCCTTGGCAACGACCTTGAGGCTTATGCGGCAAACCGTTTTTCTGAAGCAACCGGAAAGAAAGTCCGCAGATGCAACTTCACTTTCCGCAACGACCAATATCCTTTTGCTCACGCGAACATTGACCGCGAGGTTGTCGGAGAGAGCGCAGGACTTGAATGCAAGACCACAAGCAACCGCGATTACATCGCCCTTTGTCTGAAAGGGGAATATCCGGCGGTCTGGTACTGTCAGATGCTCCATTATCTGATGGTTACCGGATGGAAGAAATGGTACCTCGAAGTGGTTTGCTTCGGCGTAGGATGCTTCACCTTCGAGATTGAAAGAACTCCGGAAATCGAAAGGGAAATCGAAGCTCTTGCCGGGATCGAGAAAGGGTTCTGGGAAGAGGTTCAGACCAATACTCCGCCGGACATTGACGGAGAGGACGCCACAGGGGATGCGATTGCATCGCTTGTCGGAAAGAGCGAAGCAGGAAAGAGCATCGACCTTACCGGAGCGATTGACCATCTTTACCGTTACAGGGCGATTGAAGGACAGATTCAGCAGCTTTCAAAACAGCTTGAGGAAGAGAAGAACCACGTCAGAATCTTCATGGGCGACGCGGAAAAAGGTTCCTGCGGCGGATTTTCCGTTATCTTCAAGAGCCAGGAAAGAAGCACATTCGATTCCAAGCGATTCGCGGCGGAGCATCCGGAAATTGACCTTTCGGGATATTACAACAAGACCAGTTTAAGACCTTTGAAAATCAACATAAAGGAGAAATGAAAAAATGAAAATCAATGTCGGAGACCTTGTCAGATTCCACAGAAACGGAAAGGTTGAGCACGGAACCTGCATAGACATTCTGCTCGGAACTTCCATGAGCACGCAGTTTTATAACATCGTGCTCAAAAACGGCGAAAGCTGCATCATCGAAGCAAAGGACGTCGTGCCCGACAACAGCGAGGACGAATACACGTTCCCCATCGACATTGTTCCGGAAAAGAACGTTGTCATCGTCAGAATGAACGTCAACGGCATGGAAATCGCCAGGGGACACGGACACGTTATCCACGGCGGCGACCTTGGAATCGCCCAGGCGACAAGCTATGCATTCAGAAAAATTTATGAGCAGATTCTTGAACAGGAAGGAGAAAGCAAATGAACACCGGACTTATTCAGCAGAAAGCGACAACAAATCTTGAAACCAGGAAAACCGAAGCAGGAAAGCAGACGGTAAACGCCCTTATGAACAGTCTTCTTGATTCCGAGGGAATGAGAACACGTTTTGACAGTCTTCTCGGAAAGAGAGCACCGCAGTTTGTATCGAGCCTTATTACTCTTGTCAACGCGGATGAGAACCTTCAGAAAGCCTTTTATGAGGCTCCCATGACCATCATCCAGGCAGGACTCAAGGCGGCGAGCTTTGACCTTCCCATTGAGCCTTCCCTTGGATTCGCATACATTGTTCCGTTCAACAACAGTTATAAGGACGCAAGCGGTCAATGGCAGAAGAAAACCGAAGCGACCTTTGTTTTGGGTTACAAGGGACTTATTCAGCTTTGCCTTCGCACCGGAGCTTACAGCAGGATTCCGGACGCGGTTGACGTCCGCCAGGGCGAGCTTCTTTCCTACGACAGGCTGACCGGAGACGCGGTCTTCAGTTGGATTGAGGACGAGGACGAGAGGGAGAAAGCTCCCATCATCGGATATGTCGGATACTTCCGCCTTAAGAACGGAGCGGAGAAGACCCTTTACATGACCAAAAAGCAGATTGAGGCTCACGAAATTAAGAACCGCAAAGGCAAGAACATGGGCAAAGGTTGGAGAGAAGACTTTGACGCCATGGCGAAGAAGACAGTTATCCGCAGACTTATCAACCATTACGGACTTATGTCCATCGATTACCAGGACGGAAACGAAGCAACGGTTAAGGCAGCGGAGAACGTTCTTTCCGCAGGAAGAGAGGACTTTGACGAGATTCCGGTTGTTGAAGGAACCGTTGTTGACGAGGAGACCGGAGAGGTTTTCGGCGGAGTTGACGAGGCACTTCCCTGGGAAGGTGACGCAAAATGAGAAAACCGGACATGGGCAGGCAGATGGCTCTTTACTCCTTCCTTCTTGGAAGAAAGGACTGGACAAGCCAGGAAGAGGTTTGCGGAATCTATGGAATGAGCGGAGGAGATTTTCATAACTCCTCCGCAAGGAGAATTCTTTCACAGGACATCCAGGACATTAACGCAGACCCGGCTTTTGAGAAAATCATTATCCACAGCAACAAGGGAATCAAGATTGCGACCCAGAAAGAGATGGAGGAATTCCTCCGGAAACACTTCACGGAGCTTTCGGAAAGATTCCGCAGAGCAAAAATCATGGCGGCGAAGGCAGGAGCTGACGGACAGCTTTGTTTTGACAGACCCGCAATTGAAGCATTTAAGGAGGCATGAAAAATGTACACAGGCAAATTCAAAAAAGGCGACAAGGTTAGGTTCGTCAGAAGCAACGTTCCGGTTGACAACAGAAAAAAATATCTCGGAACGGTTTTTACCATTCTGACTCCTTATAATATTTTATTTGATAAAGAACCGATTGGATATTGTGTCGAGGAAGACAGAATTCACTTTTACCGTGAGGAGGAGCTTGAGCTTGTTGCTTCGGCGGCGAAGAAGAGAACCGCGGAAATCAGATTCTGCATTGACCCGGAGGACAAGAAGGACGCCCACAGAATCGCCCACGAAGCGGTTGATTCCGCCATTGAGCTTTATGAGAAGAAAAAGGGCGAGGAATGGACTCCGGCGGAACTTGTCACAGCGAAATATCTTTTTGCGGAATTCATTGATGACTTCATCAAAAAGTTCGACGGAAGATACTTCCGCTTTGATGTCAACGAGAAAGATGAACACGTCCGCCTTATCATTGCGGAATCTGAAATTTTCCCTTCGGAAATGAACCAGTTTTTTAAATCGGTTAAAGTTTATCACGCCTTTGCGTGGAACAACGACCAGTTTAATGAGAAAATCGGAAAAATCGTTTGCGTCTGCAAGGCTCTCGGAAGACCGATTCCCGTTTTCATCCGGGACAAGAACAGAAGAATCGAGGGGGAATGGAGATTATGAACAAGGCGACACTTATAGGCAGATTTGCCGCAGACCCGGAGCTCCGGCAGACCGGGAGCGGAGTTCCGGTGACGAGCTTTACCCTTGCGGTTGACAGAGCTTATTCCAAAGGAAACGACCGCCAGACCGACTGGATCGATATTGTTGCCTGGAGGAACACGGCGGAATTCATCTGCAAATATTTCCAGAAGGGTTCTCCCATCGTTATCGAAGGTTCCATTCAGACCAGGCTTTGGGAAGACAAAGCAGGTCAGAAGCGCAAATCCGTTGAGATTGTTGCGGAATCCGTTGAGTTCGTGCCGAGAAGCTCTCACAGCTCGCAGGAGGCAGTTTCCGGCGAAGAAAATGAAACTTGTTACCAGGCAGAGAGCTTTGCCCAGGGAGGCAACGAGGATTTCGTGCAGGTTAACGATGAGGACTTGCCGTTTTAATTAAGGAGGAAAAACCATGAGCAGCATTGAGCTTAAAGACCTTTACATAGCTTCTGTTGAGAAGCTTCGCAATTACTGCGTACTGAACACCGATTTCGCCGAGGCGGAACCGTTTGAGACCTATCCTTATGAAGTTCATTTTGTTACCGGAGAGGAAGACCAGACCTCCATGTTCGTGGAAGAAAACAAAGGTGTGGTCAAGGAAATGACCATCATCGTTGGACTTGATTCCACGGAAATTGAGTCTTCCTGCGAAATGAAACTTGATTCCGCCGCGCTTAAAAAGCTTATAAGTCTTTCCGAAGCGGCGGCACATATCTATTACCACTATCTTGCCGCGAAGACATTCCACGGCTGATTGAAATCGGGGAGGAAGCATTGTGGAGCAGGGATGGGTGAGCCTTCACAGGCAGATACGCGACCATTGGCTTTGGGAAGACAAGCCTTTCTCGAAAGGGCAAGCCTGGGTTGACATGATTCTTCGTGCGAACCATGAAGAGAAAAAGGTTTGCTTTGAAAACAGCATCATCGAGATTCCCATCGGAGGTTTTCTTTCTTCCGAAACCGCTCTTGCCGAGGCTTGGGGATGGTCAAGGAAGAAAACACATAGTTTCATAGATGTTCTGACGAAAGATGGAATGTTGGGTACAAAAAGGAGCGGAAAAGGAACCGTTTTTTTCCTCATAAACTACAGCAATTTCAGCATTCACGGGACAGAAAAAGAACCGGAAAAGAACCGGACAGGAACCGATGAGGAACCGATGAGGAACACAAACAACAATGATAACAATTATAACAATGAGAACAAAGAAAGAATAGTATTATTCTCTCCTCCTCATTGTGGAAAAGTTGAAAACTCCGTTCCGGAGTATGACATCACATTCCATCATCACAGACTCCATGACAGTTACGGAATCGATGTCAGCAGGGAAGAGGTCGGGAAGCTTATGCGGGAGCTTCCCGACATTGACAGAGTTTATGCTTACTTCGGAATCAAAGAAAGGTGAAAACATGAAATATCTCATAGACAGAAACAAGCTTCAGCTTGACATTCTTGAAGCCTGTCCTCCCACGGAGGAGAACATTGAAATCATCAGAAAGGTTGAGGAAGTTCTTCTTGCACAGCCTGTTCTTGCCAGGGTTGCCGAACCGGAGGCGATTGCATCATGAAGAAAATCATCAGAGAACTTTTCTTCACCCTGCTCTTCGGAACACTTCTTGCGGCGATTGTTATCTTCCTTGCGGTTGAGGCATTCGCTTATGAAGTTCCCGGAATCGAAGAGCCTTGCGGAATGACCGCCCAGGAGCTTGAATCGGTGCTCAAAGGGGAGCTCAAACAATACGCCCAGGAATTCATCTGGGCGGAGGAGGATTATGAAATCAACGCCTGTTTTATCGCTGCGGTGGCTTCCCTTGAATCCGGACACGGAAAATTTATGTTCAGAAAAAACAACATTTTTGGCTTCGGAAGGGCGGAGTTCGATTCCGTACCCGAATGCATCGATTACGTTTCCTGGTTCCTCCGGAAGCACTACCTTAACCCGGAAGGGAAATATTACCGTGGCGGCACCATTGAGGACATAGGAAGAATCTGGTGTCCGGACGACGGAACCTGGGCGAGGCTTGTGAGGGGGATTTATTATGAGCTCTATGTATGAGAGTCCATGCCACGGATGCACAGAGGAAGACGGAAGATCTTCCACCTGCCACGCAGATTGTCAGCGGTATGCGAGATACCGGATTCTGAACGAGCTTCGCAGGCGCAGGGAGAAAAAGATCGAAAACGTCAGAAAAGCCATAGTGAGTCCGGCATACATAAAAGGTCGCCTCAAGCATCTTAAAAGAATCCAGGAGGGCAGAAAATGAAGCTTAAAAAAGAAAAGAAACCTTCCGGAGCACCCGCGAAGATTCCGGTGAGCAGAAACCCTTCCGTTGCATATAAGCAGGGTTACGAAAGGGGACTTGAGGACAAGAGGAGCAACGAGACCATCTGCGGTTTTGAATTCATGCAATGTCTTCTGATGCTTACGATGTACAACGCCAACGACGACCTGGGTTACCTTTCGCTTCCGAGGCTTTCGGATTTTTACGACGCAGTCCAGGCGGAGCTTACAAGAATCAAAAACGACGTAATCTCTCCGGACGAGGGAATCACAAACGAGGACAAGGTTCTCCTTCTTGATTCCTGGACGGAGACGGTTCAGAAGAAACTCGACGAGGCGGTTGCCAGAAGAGAACACAGGAGGATTAAAAATGAAAACCTGTAAACATTGCGGCGCACCAATCAAAGATTCTCAATCCGAATGTGAATACTGCGGAAATGATGTTGAAGTGAAAAGAGGCACAGCAAACAAAAAAGATTTTCCTTATGTTCCATTCGGAGGAAAAATCAGCGCGGAGATTTCGCTTCCCATGAGTTTCGTACACGAGATGACCCCGGAGGCGTTGGAAGAATATTGCAAGGCAAGGCTTCTGGATGAAATGCGTGACGCGCTTATTGCCAATATGAGAATACAAAAGAGCATGGAACCTACAACAGATTTCTTTGGCGGACCATATAGGGTGCGGGGAATCATTGTTTTGGGTGCGATTCCGGAAGAAGGATTCTTTTGCAGAGTCAATGGTAAAAGCTATTTTATGGAAGGAGATTAGTTTATGATAATCAAAATCATGCTTGACGGTGAAAAGTCTGTTATGCCCACCAGGGCGCACAAGGCGGATGCGGGACTTGACCTTTACACGCCGTGCGACGTTACGGTTCCTTCGCTTTGGGACGTTATCATTTCCGTTGTCCGCAGGGCATTCGGATTGAGCTTGCCGACGGAACTTGACCAGGAATATTTCGGGTTTCCTTCGGCGGAAATCGACACCGGAGTTCATATCCAGATTCCTTACGGATTCTTCGGGGATATGCGTTCCAAATCGGGACTGCTCTTTTCAAAATGCATCATAACGGACGGAACCATCGATTCCGGCTACACAGGTTCCATCAAAGTTAAAATAATCAATCTCGGAATCAGACCCTGCGTTTTCAAGGCGGGAGACAAGATTGCACAGCTTGTTATTTCAAGATGCGAGATGCCGGAGCTCTTTCTTGTTGATGAATTTGAGAAGACAGAAAGAGGCGACAACGGATTCGGTTCGTCCGGGAGGTGAATGCCGATGAAATCAAAAAGACGCGCGGACAAGAGTGTTATTTGCCCGTTTTATTCCGAGGAGGACGCGCAGATGATTCTCTGTGAAGGAGTTGAGGACAACACTTCGCTTCATCTTGCATTCGGAAGTCCCGCCTGCCTTAAGGCATATAAGCACAGATACTGCTGCGGAACGAAGTTCAAAAAATGCAGAATCGCAAGGATGCTTTATCAGAAATACGAGGAGGAAGACGGGAATGGCTGAACTTGAACTTTGTCCTTTTTGCGGAGGGGAAGCTCATCTTTGTGAATTGAGGCAAAACTATCCGCAGACGATGTATATGGTTGAATGCATCATCTGTTTTGCAAAAACGAACCTTTTGCCGGACAGAGACGCGGTTGTAAATGCCTGGAACAGGAGGGCTGACAATGAATGATTTTGAGAAATATCTTGAAACCAAAAGAACCTACAAAGGCTTTGTCAATGATGATTTACTTGTTCAATATCGAACGATTGTTCAAGTAATGAGCACCGAAAAGGAAAACTTTGAAAAGCACCAAAAAGAGTTGAAACAATGGCTTGCAAACATTGAAAAAACTATGAAGAAACAAAAAGAAGAGTTCTTTGAAAAAGACTGGAGGGGCTGACAATGGCTGAATGGGAAAGTGTAGAAGGTAGATTACCGATAAATTACGAAAGACTTAAAGATACTCAAGGCAGACTGATAATCTGCCAACAAACGGCACATAATGTTGGCATTTTGACATATGAGGATTTGAACAATGCTATTAAAGCGATTAGCAAACGTATTCCTGCAAAAGTCATTCGTAAAGCTGGTACAGATAATCGTTTCTGCCCGTATTGTGGGAATATTGTAAGTAGCTTCGAAAAATGGGATAACCGTGAAATGATGTTAGGTATGGATTATTGCAAATACTGCGGACAAAATCTGAATTGGAGTGATGACAATGGCTGAACTTGAACTTATAGATAGAAAAGCATTGATAGACTGGCTTACAAAAGCGACTGGCTTTAAGACTAATTGCGAAGATTGCACGGAGATAGATTGCTTGGATTGTATCATCGAGGAAGCGATAAAAAATGCTCCCACCATAGAAGCAAAACCTGTTGTTCATGCTCATTGGAAATACGAAGAAGGGACGGACGACTCTTGCTCGAACTGCGGAGCATCGGCAATCGAAGGCAGATACGCTTACCAAGTACTTTCAAACTATTGCCCGTTTTGCGGTGCTCAAATGGATGAGGAGGTTTCCGATGACGAACTTTGAGATAATGAAGGAAGTTCTTCCTCCGGACACGGGGATCGAGACGGTTGCAAGGGTTATTGCGGGTTCCGCGGACGGAAGATGCGCTTTCTGCGCATTCAGCGGCATCAGCGAGGATAACTGCAAAGAAGGTAACTGCCGGGACGGAATCCGGGAATGGCTTCTTTCCGAAAACAAGGGAGGTGTTCGCCTTGATTAAGGGGAACAAACTCCACGCCAGGAAGATTACCGTTGACGGAGAGACCTTTGCGAGCGAGAAGGAATTCCATCGATGGCAGGAGCTTTTGATTCTTCAGAAAGCGGGGGAGATTTCCGACCTTCAGAAGCAGGTCAAGTTCGTACTTATTCCCGGATTCTTCGAATATCATCCCAGGTATTCCGAAAAGACCGGAAAGAGGCTTAAAGACAAGAAGGTCTGTGTTGAGAGGGAATGCGCCTATGTTGCGGACTTTGTTTACACCGACAGGGACGGACACGTTGTTGTTGAGGACACGAAGGGCTGTAAAAAAGGCGCGACCTATGAGCTATTCAAAATCAAGCGAAAGCTTATGCTTGAGAAATACGGAATCAAGGTTCTGGAGACATAAAAGGAGGAGGCGAAAGCCTCCTCTTTTTTTGTGCTTTAGGGGGGGATTTCATGGAGGAGAGGGGATTTATTAAAATTAAAGCATCACGGGAGAAAGGAGCTTTTTGGTGGACTTCGGAAAGCTTAAAAAAGAATACCTCAAAGGCGGTACAAGCTATCAGAAGCTCGCAGACAAATATAACGTTCCTTTCGGAACACTTCGGAAGGTTGCCGCCAAAGAGCATTGGAGAGAGCTTCGGGACAAAACGAGGGCAAAAACGGACATGAAAACCATTGAGGTTATCAGCGACGGAGAAGCGGACAGGGCGAAGAGACTTCTTGCGGCTTCTGACAGCCTTCTGGAAAAGATTGAGCGGAGCATCGAGGCATTTGATGTGCTTGACGGAAAGACCGCACAGGGGTTTGCAGGAGCTCTTAAGAACATCAAGGAAATGCAGGGAATCCGGAATCCGCTTGACATCAAGGAACAGGAAGCAAGAATCGCAAAACTTGAGAAAGAAGCGAAGAAAGATGATGAGGATAATGAATTCATCATCCGGATGGAAGGGGTTGACAAGGAATGGCTCAAGTAGTCACGATTCCTCCGCCGAACCCGAAGCAGAAGCTTTTTCTTGCGGATCATCACAACGTTGTTGCCTTCGGCGGTTCACGCGGAGGCGGCAAATCCTGGGGAGTCAGAGTCAAGAGTTTTCTGCTTGCGGGTAAATATCCGGGCATCATCATCATGATCGTGCGCCGGAGCTATCCGGAGCTTTACGCAAACCACATCAAACCCTTCAAGAAAATGCTCAAGAAGGGGACATACAAGTATAACGACAGCAAGAAGGAAATCACGTTCAGAAACGGAGCGCAGATTGTTTTCAAATACTGCAGCAACGAGAAAGACCTGGATAACTTCCAGGGTACCGAATGTGACATCCTTTTCATCGACGAGGCGACGCAGTTTACAGAGGAACAGTTCAAAGTCCTCTATGCCTGCGTCCGAGGCGTTTCTGACGGAGACCCGATTCCGAAGAGAGTATATCTTACCTGTAACCCAGGCGGAGTCGGACATCAATGGGTAAAGAGGCTTTTCATTGACAGGGTTTATCTCGACGGGGAAGACCCGAATGACTACAGCTTCATCCAGAGCGGAGTCCGGGACAACGTTGCGCTCATGAAGCAGCAGCCGAAGTACATCAAGCAGCTTGAGGCACTTCCTCCGAAGCTCCGGAAGGCATGGCTTGAGGGCAGTTGGGACATCTTCTTCGGTCAGTTCTTTGAGGATTTCATGGACTTGCCGGAACATTACAAAGACAGGCAATGGACACACGTTATTGAGCCATTCGAGATTCCGGATAACTGGAAGATATACAGGAGCTTCGACTGGGGTTATTCAAAACCCTTTTCCTGCGGTTGGTGGGCGGTTGACCATGACGGGGTATGCTACCGAATCCTTGAGCTTTACGGATGCACAGAGGAGGCTAACACGGGCATCAAATGGACGCCGAGCCAGGTTTTTGCGGAAATCCACAGAATCGAGACCGAGCACAGATGGCTCAAAGGCAAGACCATCCAGGGCGTTGCTGACCCGGCTATCTGGGATGCAGAATACGGCGAATCCATTGCCGAGACCGCGGCGAAGCACCAGGTTTTTTTCAGCAAGGGCGACCACAAGAGGATTCCCGGATGGATGCAGGTGCATTACCGCTTTGCTTTCGACGAGAACGGATTCCCGATGATGTATGTCTTCAATAACTGCAAGGCATTCATCCGGACAATTCCGCTTCTTCAGTATGACGAACACAAGGTCGAGGACATTGACACCGAGGGCGAAGACCATATCGCCGACGAAACACGTTATTTCTTTATGAGCAGACCTATTAAACCAAGGGAAAAACACATCGACAAGGAGGACATGAGTCCTCTTAACATCTTCCTTGACATTCCGAAGGAAGAGCTTTTTGCAAAGACTATCAAACCGGGATTGGAGATTATAGGATGATTTTTCAGAACAAACCGTTTGAACCTTCTGCGATGCCGGCGGACGGCGTTGCGAAGATGAGATTTGAGCAGGCGCAGGGAATCGGGCAGACCGTGGTTGCTTCGGCTTTGCCCATCGGGAGACAGCAGATTCTTGAGGCGCAGATTACCCTTCAGAGATATAAGGCAGGCAAGCATAACCTTGAGCAGAAAATCATTGAGAACGAACAATGGTACAAGCTCCGGCATTGGGAATACATGAGAAGAAAGAGCAGCAGGGAAGAGGTTGAACCCGTTTCCGCCTGGCTCTTTAACTGCATTGCCAACAAGCACGCAGACGCAATGGACAGCTTTCCTTCGGCTAACGTCCTTCCGAGAGAAGAAGGGGACAAACCGGAAGCGGAGGTTCTTTCTTCCATTATTCCCGTTATTCTTGCCCACAACGACTTTGAGGAAACATATTCCGAGGCGATGCAGTACCTTCTGACGAAGGGAACGGCTGCTTATTTTGTTTCCTGGGACCAGGAAAAGCTTGGCGGGCTCGGAGATGTTTCCATCAGAAAGGTTGACCTGCTGAACCTTTTTTGGGAACCAGGAATCACCGACATCCAGGAGAGCAGGAACTTTTTCCAGGTTGAGCTTCGGGACAACGACCTTCTTGAGGAGGAATATCCGCAGCTTGCAAACAGGCTTGGTTCTTCCGCCGTTGACATGAGCAAATACGTTTATGACGACACCGTTGACACATCGGGCAAGAGCGCGGTTGTTGACTGGTATTACAAGAAGAGAAACCCGAACGGAAAGACGGTTCTGCATTACGTCAAATACGTCAACGACGAGGTGCTTTTCGCTTCGGAGAATATGCCGGAATATGCGGAGAGGGGATTTTATGACGACGGGGAATATCCTTTTGTTTTCCATCCGCTTTTCCGGATTGAGGGAAGCCCCTGCGGTTTCGGTTACATAGACGTTGCGAAGAGTTCCCAGGAATACATCGACAGGGGCGACCAGGCGATTATGAAGAATATGCTTGTCAACGCCAAGCCGAGGCATTTTGTCCGCAAGGACGGAGGAGTCAACGAGGAGGAATATGCCGACCTCAACAACGACTTCATCCACGTTGACGGAAACCTTGGGAAGGATTCCATCCTTCCGGTTCAGAGCACCGGACTTTCTTCCATCTATCTTGAGGTCAAGAACGGCAAGGTTGACGAGCTTAAGGAGACCACGGGCAACAGGGACATTTCCACAGGCGGCACCACAAGCGGCGTTACCGCGGCATCCGCAATCGCGGCGATGCAGGAGGCAGGCTCCAAGCTTTCGCGCGACATGAACAAGGCTTCCTTCCGGGCATTCTGCAAAATCATCTACATGGTAATCGAGAGAATCCGCCAGTTCTATACCCTTGAGAGACAGTTCCGGATTGTCGGAGACGACGGAGCGGAGAAATTCGTAAGATACAGCAACGCCGGAATCCGTCCCCAATGGCAGGGAGAATTTGCCGGAATGGACATGGGATACAGAGTTCCGCAGTTCGACATCGAAGTTACCGCGCAGAAGGCATCGCCCTATTCCAGGATGAGCCAGAACGAGCTTGCCCTTCAGTTCTTCGGACAGGGATTCTTCAATCCGGAACTTGCTGACCAGGCTCTTGCCTGCCTCGACATGATGGACTTTGACCGCAAGAACTTCGTCATGCAGAAAATTGAGCAGAACGGCGGAATGTTCCGCCAGATGCAGATGATGATGCAGCAGATGGTGGGACTTGCTTCCATTGTTGACAGGCACGAAGGTTCAAACCTTGCACAGCAGATGGCGCAGGGATTCGGAATGCAGGCTCCGGCGATGCCCAATCCGGAACAGGGCGGAAAGGTTAATCCGGAAGCAAAGCAGGCTCTTGGCGGAGAGCATTCCGCAGAGCCCGCAAACACCAGGGCGGCGAGAGAACGAGTCGCCAATTCCACAAGCCCGACTTAAAGGAGGATTTGGGGAAATGATTACAGCGAACTTTACCCAGGACAGGGAGAGCGGAAGCATTATACTCAAGCTTTCGGGACACGCCATGGCAGGAGAGAAGGGACAGGATATCATCTGTTCCGCCGCATCCGTTCTTGCTTATACCCTTGCGCAGAGCATGGAATTTATGTACGAAGAGGGCGAACTTCAGAAGAGACCGCACATCAGCCTTAAGGACGGAGATGCGCTTGTTGTTGCGAAACCAAAAACGGCGAACTACAACAAATGCCTTCACGCCTTCTTCATCATCCAGGTTGGATTCCTGCTTCTTGCAAGGAGTTATCCGAAGAATGTGGAGCTTCTTTCCTTCGGGACAGAGGCTTGACATATAAAACAAACGAATCGTCCACGTTACGGACAGGAGGTTTTTTTATGCAGTTTATGCAGAACTTACAGGTCATTGAGACCGTATTCATTCCGGGACTTGTGAATCTTCAGCTCTTTGCAGAAGGCGGAGCAGGGGATGGCGGCACCGCAGGAACCGGAACTTCGGGCGCAAATGCTGCGGACGCCGCGCAGCACAAGGGCGATTTCCTCGGCGATGTCAAATACGGCATCGACATCGACACCGGGGAACAGGTTTCCGACGCCGGGAAACAGCAGACGCAGAGCCGCGAGGAAACTTTTGAACAGCTTATCAAAGGGGAATACAAGGACCTTTACGACGCAAGGATGGAGAAGACCATCAAGAGCAGACTTAAAGGGAGCAAGGAAACGGTTGACGCCTATCAGAAAGCGGCACCCATCCTTGAACTTCTTGCGAAGAAGCACGGAGTTGACGTCAAAGACCTTGACGGACTTTCCAAAGCTATCGAAGAGGACGATTCCTACTTTGAGGAAGAAGCTCTCAAGAGAGGACTTTCGGTTAAGCAGTACAAGGAAGTAAGAAAGATGGAGCAGGAGAACGCCGAGCTCAAGGCTTATATGGAAGAGCAGAAGAGCAAGGCGAATGCTGACAGGCTTTCCGCCGCCTGGATGAAACAGGCAGACGAAGCAAAGCAGATTTATCCCTCCTTCGACATCAGAGCGGAGCTTCAGAATCCGCAGTTTGTTGACCTTCTCAAAGCCAACATCGATGTGAAGACAGCTTATGAAGTCCTGCACAAGGACGAAATCATTCCGGCGGCGATGCAGTTTGCCGCAAGGGAAGTTGAGACCAAGGTTGTGAACAACATCATGGCAGGCGGACGCAGACCCGCAGAGAACGGCAACAGCAACCAGGCTTCCGCACTTCATAAGAGCGACGTGTCACAGCTCAACAGCGCGGATATCAACGAAATCAACCGAAGAGTTGCAAGAGGAGAGAAAATCTCATTCGGGAATACTCCGATGAGATGATTGTGAAAACATCTCCTTTTGCTGATTCAAGAAAAGGAGAATAACTATTATGGCTGACATCATCACTATGCTCAACCTCCAGCTTTTTGCCGGAGCGATGAACACCAACGTTACCGGGGACACCGGACTTTCTGTCGAAAACAAAACCTATTACGACAGAAACCTTATCCAGGAAGCACAGGCTGAACTGATTCATGATCAGTTTGCCCAGAAGAAACCGATTCCGAAAAACGGAGGCAAAAAAATCGAGTTCCGCAAATTCGCCTCCCTTCCGAAAGCACTTACTCCTCTTACCGAGGGCGTAACTCCGGACGGAAAGAAACTGACCTCAACTGCTTTTGAAGCAGAAATCGCACAGTACGGCGATTACATTGTACAGTCTGACATGCTTGAACTCACCGCCATCGACAACACCATTGTTGAAGCCACCAAAATCCTCGGCAGACAGGCAGGTCTTACCCTTGACACCATTACCAGAAACGTCCTTCAGAGCGGAACCAACGTTTTCTATGCTCCCAAAGGCGACGGTACTGCTGTCACTTCCAGAGCAGGACTTGACAAGACCTGTGTTCTTACCGGAAAACTTGTCAAACGCATTGTTGCTTTTCTTAAAAAGAACAACGCACAAAAAATCGACGGAGACTATGTATGCCTCCTCCATCCCTATGCCGCTTACGATCTTATGAACGACCCGAACTGGATTGATGCTCATAAGTACACCAATGTGGATAACATCTACAAAGGAGAGCTTGGCAAATACGGCGGATGCCGCTTTGTTGAATCTTCCGAAGCGAAGGTTTATGACAGAGGCGTTATGGGATGCATTTTCCTCGGTGCAAACGCATACGGCACCACCGAGATTGAAGGCGGCGGTCTTCAGACTATTATCAAACAGAAAGGTTCCGCAGGCACCGCCGACCCTCTTGACCAGAGAAGCTCCATCGGTTGGAAAGCGATTAAAACCGCTGAAATCCTTGTTCAGCCTTACCTTGTAAGACTTGAATGCATGAGCGAGCTTTCCGATGACCTTGAGGAAAACTGATTTTAACCTTTGAGGGGGAGGGGAAACCCTTCCCCTTGATACTTTAAGGAGGAATATTCCAATGGCAAAAAAAGAACAGAATACTGAAGAAACCATTCAGCAGGAAGCACAGGCTGTTACTCCTGTTGATGACGGAATGGTGACCATCAAGATTCCCCTCACCAGAACCGAGAAGGACGACGTTTACGTTGCTCTTAACGGCAGAGCCTTTCAGATTCAGAGAGGCGTTGAAGTGAGAGTTCCCAGAGGGGTTGCGGAGATTCTTCAGAACAGCGAACAGATGCTCCGTGAGGCGATCGAATTCGAGAATGCCCATCTGAGCGACGACTGATTAAAAGGGGAACGAAGAATCGTTCCCCTTTTCTTGAACGGAGGGATTCTATGACAATAAATGAGGCAATCGGGACTGTTGACCTTCTGAGACCCAATTCCTATACCGAGGACGAGAAAAAGGCATGGCTCCGGAGACTTGAAAAGAGAATTGAAAAGGAAATCATTGAGACCCACGAGGGCGGATTCCTTTACGGCGACATCAACCTTGACGGAAAGGTTGACATGGAGGACGTTGAGCTTGGAAGGCTTATTACCGGAAAGCTTATAACTCCCACAGAGGAGCAGACCAAAAGAGGAGACGTTGACGGATGCGGGAAAATCACCCTTATTGACGTTAACATAATTCACAAATACATCGAAGGAGTTTTTGACGTTTTTCCGGTGCAGGAAGAAAGCGGAAAGCTCTGCGTTCCTTCGCCCTATGACGAGCTCTACCTCTTCTGGCTTGAGGCGCAGATTGATTATCAGAACGGAGAAATCCAGAAATACAACAACAGCATTACAGCTTTCAACCACGCATATTCCGCTTTTGAGCGTTATTATAACCGCACCCATATGCCGAAAAAGGTTGTGCGCAAATACTTCTGAAAGGAGGAAGGACGATGCAGGAATACCCGGTTCTTGAGGTTATACCCACCGGAAAGCAGACCATTGATACCTTCGGCGGATATGACCACAACATCAGAATCAGAGACGGGGAGTTCTTCGACATGGAGAACCTTTCCTCCGACCATTACCCGGTTCTTTCTCCCAGAGTGAAGAGGGGGATTTATGCGAGACCGGGCAGGGCTCTCGGCATCTGTTCCAAGGACGAGCTTTGCTATATTGACGGGACGGAGTTTGTTTTCGGAAACGAGAGAATCGAAATGGGTTTTGACGACAGACCGAAAGACCTTGTTTCCATCGGAGCTTATGTCATCATCATGCCGGATAAGAAATACATCAACACCGCAGACCTTTCGGATTTCGGGGATATTGAATCCGCTTTCAAATCCTCCGGAGAGGTTCGGTTTGACCTTTGCAAGGTGAACGGAGAGAGTTACGGCGAGACCCAGGTTTCGGACACGGCACCGGAAAACCCGGAGAACCTTGAGCTATGGCTCGATACTTCCGCTGTTCCGCACAGCCTTAAGCAGTATTCCACGGCAAACGGAAGCTGGGCAACTGTTACGACCACATACGTCCGCATTGCCGCAGATGGAATCGGAGAGGAATTTTCTGTTTTTGACGGGATTACGCTTTCCGGAATCACCGTAGCAACGGAGCTTAATGGAACGGCGGTTATCCAGGCAAAGGGCGACGATTATATCGTTATCACAGGACTTGTTGACGAGACACAGAGCCAGTTTTCTCCCGTTGAGGTAAAGAGAGCCATGCCGGAGATGGACTTTGTTACAGAGGCGAATAACCGCCTTTGGGGTTGCCGTTATGGAACAGCGGCAAACGGAGAGACGGTCAACGAGATTTACGCAAGCAAGCTCGGTGACTTCCGCAACTGGAATTGCTTCATGGGGATTTCCACGGATTCTTACGCCGCTTCCTGCGGTACTGACGGAAAGTTCACCGGAGCGGTTACACACAGAGGTTATCCGATTTTCTTCAAGGAAGGATGCCTTCACAAGGTTTACGGCAATTTTCCTTCCAACTTCCAGATACAGGTTACGGAATGCAGAGGTGTGCAGGAAGGATGCTCAAAGAGCCTTGCTATTGTAAACGAGGTTCTTTATTACAAATCCCGCAGCGCGGTATGCGCTTATGACGGTTCGCTTCCGGTTGAGATGAGCACGGCTCTTGGGGAAGAGAGATATAAGGAGGCTGTGGGCGGTGCTCATGGCAATAAATATTATATTTCTATGCTCAACAGCAGGAATGAACCGAATCTTTTTGTTTTTGACACGGCGAGGGGAATGTGGCACAGGGAAGACAAAACGAAGGTTTTGCAGTTTTGTGAGCACAGGGAAGAGATGTTCTTCATTGATGAGGCGGACGGAAGCATCAAGACGGTTTTTGGAAGCGGAGACGAGCACGAAGGGAACTTTGAATGGATGGCGGAGACCGGAGACCTTGGGATTGATACGGCGGAAAAGAAATATATTTCACGAATTGTTATCAGAATGTCCCTTGAAATCGGTTCTACCATGAGCATTGATGCTCAGTATGATTCTTCCGGAATCTGGGAGCACATGGCCTGCATGACCGGAACCACGCTCCGGAGCTTTTCGATTCCGGTCAGACCGAGGAGATGCGACCATTTCCGGATCCGGTTAAGAGGACAGGGCGGAGCGAAGATTTTTTCCATGATTAAGACCCTTGAAAGGGGGAGCGATTACTGATGGATCTGAGGCTTCCGAACATTACGGCATCCACAGAGAAGGAACAAATCGAACAGATTAAGAGTTATCTTTATCAGTTCGTTTCACAGCTTCAATGGATTCTTGAAAGCATGGGAAAGGGCGAAGGAGGCGCAGGAGCGGATGTCGTAAGCATTGCTGCGGCGCTTAAACCGCTTATGATTGAAGCTTCTGAAATTGTAAACGCATATTACGAGCAGATGAAACCGGGAATGAAGAGGGACTTTGTTGCCAGACAGGAGTTTTCCGAGGCGGAGAAAAATGTTTCCGCCCTTGAGAAAAGGATTAAGAACGCGGAAAGGGTTACGGGGAGACTTAGAAACCTTTTCTATGTTCCGTTTCATCTTTCCGGGACAACTTTTCGTATTATAACATCCAGAGGAGAACACAGCGTATTTATCTTCGGCGGAGGGATTTACGGAAACGTTTATGTTACTTCCGACGGAAAAGCGAGTTTTTCCGGTTCGGAAGGGGTTTCTTCCGTCAGCATTTCTGACGGAGTTCTGACCGTTGTTCTTTCGGCGGCAGCAGACGCGGTTTTTTCCGCCTTTTCCGCTTTTGAATTTGATATTTTGCAGGAGGGATAAAATTGCAATACGGTTCGACCAACAGAGACAGAGACAGAGACGCTTTTGAGGAAGCACAGCTTCATGCACAGCAGCAGCAGGACGCAGGATATAAAAGTTCCTGGGACGAACAGCTTAAGGGCGCGATGGACAAAATCCTCAACAGAGAGGAATTCAATTACGACCTTAACGGCGATGCTTTTTATAACCAGTACAAGGACAGATATACGACCCAGGGCAAGCAGGCGATGATGGACACCATGGGACAGGCTTCCGCAATGACAGGAGGATTTGGCAACAGCTATGCCCAGACCGTGGGACAGCAGATTTACCAGGGATATCTTCAGGGACTTAACGACAAGGTCCCGGAGCTTTATCAGCTTGCTCTTGACAAATATAATGCCGAGGGCGAGGAGCTTTATAATCAGTATGCGCTTTTCGGCGATATGGACGACAGGGACTTTGCGAAATACCAGGAACAGGAAGCTCTTAAAAAATGGCTTGCGACCCAGGACGAGGAAGTCAGAAATTATTACCTCACTTACGGCAAGATGCCGGAGGAGGGAGATTACGACACTTCCGGCGGACTTGGCAACAATGGTTCTTACGGCGGAAGTTCTTCCGGTAGTTCCGGCAGTTCTGGCAGTTCCGGAAAGAAACCTTCTTCCGGAAAATCCAATTCTTCTGCGGCAGGCCTTGCAGCGATTGCCCAGGAGGTTATTGCGGGTAAATGGGGCAACGGCGAAGCGAGAAAGAAAGCACTTGCGGCGGCGGGATATGACCCGGCGGAAGTACAGGCGGCGGTTAATCAGCTTATTGCCGGAGGAGCGCTTGGAAGCAGAGAAGAAGAACATAATCCTCTTTTAGGTCCGGAAGTACCGGAAACACAGGGTGGTTCGAGAACGTTTGATGATATTTACCAGAATGTTCTTGACCTTAAAGCTGAGGGTGAAAAATTCGATAATATTAAAAGTGCAATCGAAAATGAATATAGAAAAGGCAATCTTACCAGCGAAGAATACTATAAACTTATTGCCCTTGTTCAAAGTCAAGGCGGTAGATAAAGGAGTGTAAGTTGATGGGTTTTACCTTTGATGAGCTTAATGAGAAACACGGACTTACGGGTTACGGAAACACCAAAGAAGAGAAAAAAAAGAATCAAAATTCGGAAGATAAAACTGATTGGAGCTTTGAGGAGCTTAACGAAAAAAACGGAATTTCATCGGGAGGGGAATCCTCTTCCGATGAGTTCGACTTTGATTCCTTCGTTAACCGGTACAATGAACTTCTCAGCAAACTGAACAGCGATGCTGAAAGCGAAGTATATCTCGGAGCAGACAACTTCGATTTGAATACATATTCTCTTGACAGTTTTTATAATTCTTGGAAAAAGGGCCTTGAATTTCTTGAGAAGAATTACGGAAACTATGAAAATGGGGAAGCACTTCTTGAGGAATTCAAAGGTTATGAGAATTATTACAACGACCTTGTAAATTACAATAACCAGATTCGCGACTACTATTCTCAATGGGCGGATGCGGATGAATATGATGCTTACAAAGCGCAAGAGGGCCTTCTTGATATGGACATTGGGGCGGCGGAACAGAAGCTTGCACAGCTTAAGGAGCAGAGGGCAGGAATCGGGACGGATTATTCCACCGGAGTTGCGGGAACCGTTGCAGGGGCGCTTGACCCAAGGAAGAAAGCAAAGAAACCGGTTGATGAAAATGCGGACGAGAAGGCAGATCTTGACAGGCAGATTACAGAGCTTGAAATGCAGATTAATCTTGCAAAAAGAGCGCAGAACGCCGAGGCACTTTATTCCGGAGCGATTGAGGCACCGGACTTTGAGAAATATTCCTTTGAGCCGGAAAAACCGGAGCAGAGGATTATACCTCATCAGCAGAATATTCCGAGGGAAACCGAGAGCGAAAAACGTTATATGACCGAGGAACAAAGGGCGGTTTATAACTACTATTACAACAAATTCGGGGAAGAAAAAGCAGAGGAATATTATGATACCATTGCCGATTCCGTAAGAGAGAAGAAGGCACAGGCGATTTTTGAAGGGAACGAAGGAAAGGTTCTTCCGCACCTTCTTATGGCAGCACAGGCAGGTCTTGAACAATCGAAGGCGGGATTCCAGGGCGCGGCGAGAATGGCTTTGGGCGACGACAGTTATCAGCCACGCACGGAGTTTGATTATTATTCCGAAATGGCGAAGGAAGACCTTGCCGACTTCGGTGAGATGCCCGAATGGATTCAGAACGTTTTCAATGTTCAGAGTGTCGGTACTTTAGCATACGATTTTGTGCAGACCGGAGCAAATATGGCACCTTCCATTGCCATAGGCATGGCGACAGGCCCGTTTACAGCCGGACTTGGCGGCTCTTTGGCAATAGGTACTTCTGCGGGAGGTAATACCTATACCGAAACATTGAGAGAGGGTTACAGCGCAGAACAGGCGAGAAACTACGCGGTTCTTTCCGGCGCTTCGGAAGCGGTTCTTTCCTCTGTGCTTTCCGGTATCGGCGCTCTTGGCGGTAAACTTACAAACAAGGCAGTCAGCAAGCTTGTAAACGTTGACGGAGTTCTCAAGAAAATTGCGAAGACCGTTCCCATCAAGATGGGCGCGGAAGGTCTTGAGGAATATCTTCAGGAGATTCTTGACCCGATTTTCCGAAACGCGGTTCTTGACGAGAACAACGAAATCAACCTTCTTTCGCCGGAGGCGCTTTATTCCTTCATCCTTGGCGCTTTGAGTTCCGGAGGATTTGTTGCGGGAGAAGTGGCGCTTGATAATTACAACGCAAAGCAGACCTACGGAGAGTTCCAGGGCGAGCTTGTTGAGGAGGGCATTGCGGCACCGGAAGATTCGGTTGCTCATAAGCTTGCGGCAATTGCAAAGGAGAAAATTGAGAGCGGAAAAGACCTTTCCGGAAGCGAGCTTCGCAGACTTGCTGATGCAAACGAGGAAGTTTTTGCACCGGAGCAGGAGAGAGCGCAGGCGGACGCAGGAGTGGTTGTTGCAAAAAATGCAACAGTTGATTCGGCGGAAGCAAAGAGCGCTTCTGCGGGCGGAAAAGGGCTTCGGGCTTATGCAGGCAAGGAGGCAAAGACCGCAAGGAACGTTGCCGACATCGCGGAGATTGCGAAGAGCTTTGAATATGCCGGCAAAGATACTCCGGGACAGATTGCGGCGCTTTATAACAAGAGAAGCAAGATTTCCGCGGAGGAATTTTCCAGGGGAATTTCCGAAGCTTACCGCTACGGCGCAAGCGGAATTTCCATTGAGGAGATGAACAGGAACGGTTCCTTTGTAAGAAGCCTTGAGGATTATCAGAGGACATCCGCTTATTACCTTGGGCAGAACAACGCGGAGAAGGCGATTGTTGCCCAGGCGAAGGAACAGCAGAAGAAGGTTCTTCCGGGAATCAAGGGCAAGGTTGTTCTTGAAGGAAGAGCGGCGGTTGAGGTTTTTAACGACCCGAAGCAGACATCGGTTATCAATTTTATTGACAAGGTTCTTGCGAAAGCTTCCGGAATCGAATACCACGTTTTTTCTTCCTTTGAGCAGGACGGAAAGAGGGTTTATGTCAACAACAAGGGCGAAACTGTCAATGCTCCAAATGGTTGGTATAATCCGGAAACCCGTCAGATTTGGATTGACCTTCACGCAGGAAGCAGCGCTGACGGAAAGATGCTTTTTACCCTTACGCATGAGCACATTCACGACATCAAGGTATGGTCCGCGAAGCATTATAACCGGCTTGTTAAGATTACGGCGGAGGTTTTCGGTAAAAGCGGAAAGAGCTTTGAGGAAGCGGTTGCGGTTAAGCTTGAACAATACAGAAAGAACCACCCGGAAACCGACCTTGAGACCGCAAGGGAAGAAGTTGTTGCGGAAACCATGAGCGGACTTTTGCAGGACGGCAAGGCTCTTGCGGAATTTTCGGAGAAGGTTTACAAAGAGGACAGAAGCCTTTGGGAGAAAATCAAGGATTGGTTCAGAGATGTTATCGGAAGAATCACCGCGGCATACAAGGATGTTGCACCGGACAGCGAAGAGGCGAGGATGCTTCTTGAGCAGAAGGAGCTTTTTGAAGAGGCGCAGAAGGTTTTTGCGGAAGCGGTTTTTGAAGCGGGACAGAATTACCGGAAAGCGAGCGAACAGTCAAGTACCAGTCAAGTAAAAAATGCTGATACCAACGCGAAATCCCAGGCGCAGAATCATGACGGAAGTCAACGGAATCAAGAAAAAGATGCGGTCAAGTATCAAAACAGAGAAAAAGAACGTCCGAAAATTTCCGTTGGCATGACCGATTCCGAAAGAACAAAGATTTTGCGGTATAAAAAAATCGTCGCACCTGTTTATGAAGGACAGGCGGACGATGTTATAAACGCAAAAGCTGATAAATTGAAAAGTTCACAATTAAGTGTTGTAAAAACCGCAATAACGAAAATCGGGGAAGAATTTGGTGTTTATATAGATTATGACATCAAAGATGTCGGCATAAAAATTTCTTTATCGAGAAACAATTTAAAAGAAAGCTTACAAAAAGAAGCCACACCTTCTCAAATTGCAAAACTTATGCCGATTCTTAAAAATGTCGTGGAAAATTCCGTTGGCATTGAGAGACACGCAAACAGATACTACTATGACGATGCTACATTATATTTCGATGAACTTCTTGGTGGTTTTGTTGACGGAGATGTATTTGTTCCCGTAAGATTTGGAATACGGCACAGCAAAAGCAGTAAGCCGGTTCTTTACGTTGTTATTGACCAGGAAGGAATTGAAATAAAAAAAATAAAAGCCGAGGTCAAAAATAAAGTCAGTTCTTCAAATGAAGAAGCGGCAGTACCTCGCTCAGCTTTCAAAATCAGTATATCTCAAATTATCCATTCTGTCAATAATAAAGATGTGCTCCGTTATTTACCGGACAATATGCTCGATTCAGAACAGAGAAAGGCAAAATGGGAAGGTATTGCTGAAACAATCCAAAAGACCGATAAAAAGAACGATGATAAATATATTGAGTTCGTTCAAAAAGGAAATATTGGGTCTTTAAAAAGTATGGTTGCAGCCGCCGCAAAAGCTCACGGATATGAAATCCGTGCTTTCCACGGAACTTCCAGAGGAGACCGCGTTGGAAACGTGTTCCTTCCGGAAAGAGCTACAAGCGGACCGATGGCTTATGACCCGGATTTTGATTCTTATGAGACACAGTTCCGCATTAAAGTTTCCGGAAGAGATATTCCGCTTTACAAAGCATGGGGTTATCTTCCTTTCCCTGCGAGAAACCGCATAACCCAAAAAGCAGGACAGTTAAGGGAAAATTGGGACGGAGAGAACGAGCTTATTCTTGACCCGGAAACCAACGAGGCAAACGGCGGTTTCCAATGGCAGCTTAAAATGTCCGGAGGAAATACCATAAGGGCATTGATAGAACAATGGCTCAACAGCGGGAATCTTTTCAACGAAGAAAGAAAATTTCTCGATGTTCTTGAAATGACAGGAGTTACGGAAGAATTTAAGAAAATCGGACTTGATTCCCTTTACTTCAAAGACCCGAATGAAAGACACGAAAAGGTTTATGACACATATCTCAAAATTACAAACCCGTTTGATACAGCAAATGCTGACGAAAAGTTTGTTACCGACCTTTTGAGTTGGTATGAAGAGCAGGACGAAAGCAAATATGAACGGGAAAACATGGAAAGCGATATGTGGGATAAGAACGGAATTGACGCCTATGATTTTGCTGACCGCGTTAAGAGAGATATTGAAAACAATACCACACACGCCTGGACATCTATTCCGGATTCAGTCACCGATTACCTTAAATCTCTTGGGCATGACGGAATAAAAGACCTTGGAGGAAAGTTCCACGAAACCAACCATACGGTTTGGATTCCTTTTTATTCCAACCAGGTTAAATCTGCTGAACCCATCACTTACGATGAGAAAGACAATGTTATTCCCATCTCAAAAAGATTTGATGAGGAAAAGGTCGATATAAGATGGCAGGACCGCCTTCCCATTGAGGACAGGAACAGACTTTCGGTTCTTGGCGGAAAGAAGGACAGGCTTTCTAAAGAGCTTGCGGTTCTTGAGAAAGAGTTCGGCGATGTTATCCGCGAGGCTTACAGGCAGAATATTGAACCGGACGAGGGATTGAGCGAAAGAGCGGAGAAGCTGAACGCGAAGGCGGCTTATCGCCTTATGAGCGAGGTTGCTTCGGTGTTCCATGTTCCGAAGGAAACGGCGGAGGAATTTGTTCTTCCGATAATCGCGGAGATGGTTGACAAAGGTCCAGCGATAAGCGAAAGCGAAGGACTTTTTGAAAAGCTTCTTGATACCGCATACAACCACACCGAGGACTATATTGTTGACAACGACCCGGACGGAACATATAAGAATCTTCGGAATTACATTCGCAGGACACCTCTTTTCGTTGACAGCGGAACAAAGGCGGACATCGGGGATTTTAACAGTTTCCGCAAACACAATATGGGAAGCCTTAACCTTGTTAATGATACGGGTGCGCTTTCGCTTGACGAGTTTTACGATGAGGTTGCGGGAATTGCGCCGGAATATTTCAGCGGTTCGGTTGACGGAGCAGAGCAGCTTTATGAGCTTTCCGGCTTTATGAAAGACAGAGGAAGAACCGAGAGCATCGGGGACTTTATGCCGAAGGAAGAATTTGTTTCCTGGGCAGAGGAAACCCTTTCGCCGGAAATCGACAGATTTTTTGACAGCGCGGTCGGAACATTCCTTTCCGAAGCGAGCAGAAAGGAAACCGAAAGGAAGAAAGCGGCGAAGGTTAAAAACGCATTTGAGACGGTTTCGGACAGAATCACGGGTTATGACGATGCGATTAAGGAAGCAAGAGCGGAAGGCGTTCTTGCGGGACAGATGAGCCAGGGCAAGGCTATGGCGAAGGAGATGCGGCATAAAGCGGAGGCTTATGAAGAAGCCATCGCCAAAAAGAAGGAGCAGATTTCCGAGGTCAGAGCACGCAGGGACGAGCTTCTTGAAAAGGCGAGAACCGAAAAGGCGGAGGCCGTTGCAAAGGTTCGCCAGGAGGCAAGGGACAAACTTGAAAAGACCATTGCCGACGTTAAGGCACAGAAGAACGCGCAGATTGATGCGCTCCGGGAGAGACACCGCGGAAAAGAAACGGAAATCAAGGAGAAATACCGGGATTCCATCAAGAAGGCGACGGAAGGCAGACACAGAACCATTTTGAGAGGAAAAATCAAGAGGGTTGTGGGAGAGCTTAACGACCTTCTGCTTCACGGCGGAAAGGAACGGCACGTTCCGGAGAGAATGAAGGCGGCGGTTGCAAAGGCTCTTGACGTGCTCAACGTATTCGACCCTTCCTATTACGACAGCAGAATTGAAAACCTTGAACGGAAGATTGAGCAGGAGCAAGACCCGGCAGAAAGAGCAAAGCTTAAGGTTGAGCACGCAAAGGTTCTTGAACAGAGAGAAAAAGCGGAGCTTGAGTTTTCCGTGTTCAAAGCGGCTTATGATGAGCTCGGCAAGGACGGAGACGCGGCATTCGACCCGGTTGCTGCGGAGAAAATCGATGCTGTTGCGGCGGAACTCGAGCACACGAAGTTCAGAGACATGAGCATGAGTCAGCTTGAACAGGTTTATGAGCTTTATTCCATGCTCAAATCCGTTATAAGCAAGAGCAACAAGCTTTTTGCACAGGGAAAGGCAGAATCTGCAGCGGAAGTCGGAGAAAAAGCCATTGCTGAAGTTCAGAAGGCGGGAGGAAACCATCCGCTTTCGCTTAAAGCGATGAAGGGAATCAAGAGCTTTTTCTGGAACAACGAGAAACCGATTTATGCATTTGAGAGAATCGGTTCCGGAGCTCTTACGGATATGTTCAAATCCATCCGCAGAGGCGAGGACACCTGGGCAAGGGACGTTGCCGAAGCGAAGGACTTTTATGAGAAGGCAAAAGAAAAATACCATGTCAAAAAATGGGACGGAAAGAAGACTTTTGCTTTTGAAACTTCGGAGGGAATTTCCTTTAAGCTTACGGTTCAGCAGATGATGAGCATTTATGCTTACAGCAAGAGAAAGGACGCAGACAAGCACCTTTCCATCGGCGGATTTGTTTTTGACCCGAAGACCGAAGTCAAGAAGGGACTTCTTAAATACGAAGTCAACAACGCGACTGCACACAACATTTCTCCGGAGACCATTCTTGAGATTGCCGGAAAGCTTACCGACGAACAGAGAGCTTTTGTTGACGAGATGCAGACTTACCTTTCGGAGGTTATGGGAGCCAAGGGCAACGAGGTTTCCATGGCGATGTATGACGTCAAGCTCTTCAAAGAGAAGAATTATTTCCCGCTTAAATCCGCGAACCAGTATCTTTTTGAGCAGAATAACCCGGCAGGGGAAATCAAGCTTAAGAACAGCGGATTCACCAAGAGCAGGGTTCCGGGAGCAAACAATCCGGTTGTTCTTTCGGACTTCATAGACGTTTGGGCAAACCATGTCAACGATATGAGTATGTACCATGCATTCGTTCTTCCTATCGAAGACTTCAACAGGGTATATAACTACAAGACATCGCTGTTCCCGAATCAGAAGTCCGTCAAGGGAGTTATTCAGAACGCATACGGCGAAGCGGCGAACAAATATATCAGTCAGCTTCTTACCGACCTTAACGGCGGAGCGAGAATCGACAATGCGGCGGGATTGATGAACAGCCTTATCAGCAAGTTCAAAAAGGCTTCGGTCTTTGCATCCGCATCCGTTGTTATTCAGCAGCCTTCCGCCATTGTGAGAGCACACGCGGTTCTTGGAGAGAGATATTTTTACGGATTCCCGAAGGTTGAGAAGCACAAAGTCCTTTGGGAGGAAGTTAAAAAATATGCTCCGGTTGCTGTAATCAAGGAGATGGGTTACTTCGACACCAACATGGGCATGAGCACGGTTGACTACATCAAGGACGAAAAGACCGTTATGGACTGGATTGACGACAAGATGAGTTGGGCGCCTGCTTATGCGGATGAAGTTACCTGGTGTGCAATCTGGAATGCGGTCAAGAGGGAGACAAAGGCGAAGAATCCGGAGCTTAATTCGAAATCCGAAGAGTTCCTCAAAATTTGCGGAGAGAGATTTACCGAGGTTATAGTCCGGACACAGGTTTATGATTCGGTGCTTTCCCGAAGCGCGAACATGAGGAGCAGGGACCTTGGAATGAAGATGGCGACCGCTTTTATGGCGGAGCCCACAACGAGCATCAATATGCTTGAGGATGCAATTCGGCAGGCAAAGAGAGGACACAAGAAACAGGCGGTAAAGACAGCGGCATCAGTTTACGGTTCGATTCTTCTCAACGCGGCGCTTGTTTCGATTGTTTATGCGGCAAGGGACGACGACGAGGACGAAACATACCTTGAAAAATACATCGGAAGCCTTACGGCGGAAGCTCTTGACGGAATCAACCCGCTTACGATGATTCCTTTTGTCAAGGACGTTATCAGCATCACGCAGGGATATGAGGTTGACAGGGCGGACATGAGCCTTGTTACCAAGGTTTACGACGCATTCGAGAAGGTTATGAAATCCGCATTGAAAGATACTTCCGGAATGGACGAAGAGGAACTTTCCGAATACCGCAATGAACTTCGGGATGCGGTCATGGGATTTGCGGGAGAGATTGGAAACCTTTTTGGTATTCCTGCGAGAAACGTTATTCGCGACATGAAAGCGGCGATCAATGTTTACGAAACTTTGACCGGCGCACCGAAGGCTTCCTTCGGAAGCATCTTCGACCAGGCACAGGAGGGAGCAAGAAAGGTTCTTCCTGTTGTCGGTTGGTTCGGCGAAGAGAACAAACAGAAGAGACTCTTCGACGCGATTGCCGCAGGAGATTCGGTTTACGCCAAGAGAATCAAGGATTCCTATTCGAGCGAATCCGCTTATAACACGGCGCTTCGCAAGGCTCTTCGTGAGAATGATCCGAGAATCCGCGAAGCAGCGCAGGCGAGAATCGACGGCGACATGACCAAGTACATGAAGCTTGCGAAACAGGTTATTGCAATGGGATTTGACCAGGATAATGTTGTTGCGGCGATAAATTCCGAAATCAACAGTATCAACAAGGGCGAGGAAAGTTCTTCCGGAAGCGGAAAAGAAAAAGGATTCTTTGCCGCGGGAGACATCAAGGCGGCGATTCTTGACGGAGATTCCGCAGACTTTGAAGCTGTCAGAAACGACCTCATTGCAACCGATATGGTTAACGGCAAAACCAGGGAAGAGGCAGAGAAGGAGTTCTACGGCGACGTTAAAAAGGCGGTGCAGGAGGCTTTTGAGGAAGGAGATATTTCTTCCGAGAAGGCACAGAAGCTCCTTGTTTCTCACGGAAATCTTTCTGCGGAAGATGCAGAGGAGGATGTGCGTTACTGGCAATTCAAGATTGAGAATCCGGATACTTATGCGGACGACAGTTGGATTGACAAATATTATTCCGAAATTGCCGATTCCGGAATTGAAATTGAGGTTTATGTTGGTTACAGGAACGAGGCAAAGAATTGTTCCGGAACCGACAAGAACGGCGACGGAAGAGCGGACAGCGGTTCCGTTAAGGCGCAGAAACTTCTTCTTATTGATGCGCTTCCCATTTCCAAGGCGCAGAAAGACGCGATTTATTATTCCGAAGGTTGGGCGAAGAGTACCATTTGGGAAGCGCCTTGGCATTAATATGAAACACAGGGGGGGATTTGGTAAAATCCTCCCCTGTGTTATTTTATTTAAAGAAATGAGAGGTGAGGGAATTGAGCATTATAAGAGCAACAGTCAGCGACCAGAGACTTGTTATTACCGATGCGCCGAAGTTGGCTTCCGGCGGAAAAGGCACAAACCAGGTCGCTTTTGAGTTTTGCGAACTTTGGGACGGCTTTACCAAAACCGCCGTTTTTTACAACCATCCACACAAAAAATATGAGATACCGATTGGTATTGATGGTGTTTGCGACATTCCTCCGGAGGTTATTGAGAAAAAGGGCAGAATGTTCTTCGGAGCTTTCGGAGTTGACGGTGAAGGAAGACTTAAAACTTCAGGAGTTGTTCAATATTTCATTGAGGAAGGCGGATATGCCGAACTTTCAAACCCTACAGAGGAATTCTGGGTGCTGGTTCTTGCAGAGATTGCGAAAAATGAAGTAAATGTTAAAGAAGCACTTGAAGAAGTCAACAGGGTTTCCGATGGAGTTAAAAGAGCTGAAAAAACATCGCTTAGTCATGCAATAAGGCATTCAATAAGCGGCGAAGATCCGCTTTACCCTGCGGATATCGGAGCGGCAAAGCAGAACCATGTGCATGATGCCGGAGATATTGACGGACTTCTTGAAAGTGATTACGACGCAGAAAACGAGACTCTTGAATTTGGAGATGTCTTTGAATATGAAGATGAGCAGTATTATGTTCCTTCTGTTGACAGCGAAGGAATACTTTCATGGTCCCCTTCTGTTGAAGGTATGCCGGAAGTTCCGAGAGCAAGCATCAAAGGTCCTATGGGAGAATCGCCAGTTAAAGGTTTCGACTATTGGACCGATGAAGACAAAGAGGAAATAATAAACGAAGCGGCTGAACTTGTGCCAAGTATTGAAGAAATTGAGGTTAACGAAAGCCTTGAAAGCGGCGGAGCCAATCTTATTAATATCAAACTTACGGACGGAAAAAGCTACGGTTTTACCGTTCGTAACGGTGAACCCGGTGCGGATGGAAAAAGCGGAAGTCCGGGTCTTGTTTGGGC
>JAZSOL010000022.1:0-29345 GCA_045536915.1 Clostridia bacterium | reverse complement strand
TTTCGCTTTTGTGACATTTTTCTCTGTATGGACATCCGGTGCAATCCTCGCATTGATATAATTCTTCGGTTCTTTCAAACTTGTTTCCTCTAACCGGCCGGCTACACAAATAATTGAATTTTCTGTTGTTTGGACAAATTAAATTACCGCTTTCATCTCTTTTTGTAAAGTTTCATGAAGAATGACAAAAATGATGGGTTGTGAGAAAAGGCGAAAAAAAAAGAGTAAGAGGGTTAAAAGGTGCGGTATTAGTGGGTTTACGTGAATGGTGTTCGGGAATTTGTGCAAAATCACAATAAAGATGTGTGAAATTAATTTTGGGTGTTTTTAGGAGGTTCAGGAGGTCCCGGGCGTGGGCGTTTTAAAGAGCGTTAAAATGTTTTAAAAAGTGTTAAAATAATTTAAAAAGACGATTTTAAGGCAGTATTTGAAAGCCTTGAAACCGTCTTTATTACTATATATCATTGAATTTTAATGATTTTTTAAAAGATTTAAAATTGTATTAAAATCAATGTCGGTCTAAATAAACTCAAATGATTGTTAGAATTTATTTTAATGATGCATTTTTGTTATTTTAATAGTGCACATGCACCATTAAGGAAATATGCGTGTTTGAAAGCATTTTTGGAATTTTAAATGTGTGAAAATTTCACGTAAAATGACAAAACGCGAAAAATGGGTAATATTCCACAAGAAGTCAACATTTATGCGCATTTAACCCGTTCCAAAAATCCATCCAAAATTCCAATTGTTAGCAAATAATATCTATCATATAGCCGGATTCTGAATTTGAAATCATGGTGGTGTGTCCGTTGTAAAAGCTCATATTTATTTCGCTCTCTAAAGCCTCATTATATATTTCAAAAGCTATATCATCGGTTGTTATCGTGTTATCAAGCAATTTCATCGCACTTGCAAATACTTCTTTAGGAATCGGCAAGTCGTAATTTATAGACAGACTTGTTATTAATTTAGTATCCGTGTTATACATGATTCTAACATCCAATTTTAAGTTATTAAAATCACCAAAATACGATATATATGTTGTGTCTTCGCTTGCTTGAGAAGAAATAAGCGCCTGCATATTTACGTCAATGGATTTTGAAAATTCGTTCATAAAGTTACTATGCGTTATATCAAAACATTTTTGAACATCATAACTTTCTTCTGAAATTGATGATTTCTCGGATGTTATATCATTGTTTTCGTATGTGTCATTTTTATCTTCTTTCTGAGACTTTTCAATCCAAAACCACAATTCATCATCGGAATCATCAATAGATATCCTGTAACCTTCAGTAGATATATTCCCAAAATGTATATCTTTATGTTCATTCAGATCCAAGAGAAGTTCTGTATATATTTTTGATGCCTTAGACTCATCAAAAATAGTATCATCTATTGCAAGTAATACGTTATAAAAATATTGCGGAAGGAAAGGAGCTTTGTCAATGGTAAGATGTATACGATCAATAAGTGACCAATCATTGTTTTGTAGAATTGATAATTCCATAAACTCAGGTGCAGGATCGTTTACGTAATAATATAATGTATTATTATCTTTTGAATCACCTTTTTCTTTAAGGGTCATTTTAACACCACAAAGAGATGAAAAAGTTTTCACAAAAGATGCCTCGTCAATATGAATCAATTCTTCTGGATAATTGGCTTGGTTAGTTGACTTTGAATCGCCGCATCCAGACAATGTGAAAACAAAAAATAATGTGAATATAATAGCAAATTTTTTCATAAAATCCTCCTATTTAACCCAAAAATCTTTAGATGTAAAAATTATATTGCCTTTCCGCTCGAGGTATCTTCTTTCGAATTATTCCCTTCCTCTAAATATGATGGTAATTGTCTTGCGTAACAATCTGAATAGCCAATTAACTTTAATTGATCACGCTCGGATGAGAGATTTTTAAGTATGCTCAAAAATTCTTGTTCATTTTCACTCAGTAAGAATAATGTTGTTTTTCCTGTTAGTATGTAGTCCGTGGATGTTCCAAATAAATTTGCTATATCCACGATGACACGATAGTAAGAATTACTCTTACCCGCTTTCCAATCGGTTATCGTCTGTTTAGTAATTTTAATCATGCTTTTTTGAGATAATTCATATGCAAAATTCTCTTGTGTAAGACCTGCAGCATCTATTAAAGCAATGATTCTGTCAACTATTCCCATTTATTTCACCGCCTCTATAAGAAAAATTCTTAAAAAAGTGTTGACAGTAAGAATTTTTCTTGTTATAATATAAATGTGTTATTGTTTAAACAACAACAAATTAAAGCATAAGAAATCATACGCTACCGTGCACTGCAGGCAACGGCGGCGTATGAAAAAAAGAAATCATTTTTATAATAACACAAAAATGATGTAAAAGCAAGAATTTTTTAGGAGGTTTAGTTCATATGTGCAAACATTGTGAAAATGGAAGAGTAAATCGTTTTGGTGAAGAATTGTTTTGCGACTTTAATTGTGAACTGCGTGGAAGCATTGCTCATGATAGGCCGCAAATATTCAAAACCAATGGAATGTATTTTTTAAAAGTTGAAAATTTTGGAGCGATAAAAGTCATAGCATGCCCGATTTGCGGACGTGCATTTGAAACAGTTGTGCATGCCGAAAGCGTAATCAAAAAAGGTGATATGGTAATGATAGTTTCTGGTACAGAAATGGACACGTATGCAGGACTTATGTTTGAAGTGCTATCTCACCCGTATGAGGTATGTGGAGAGTACGTTGTAAAAATGAAATGCCATGAAACAGGCAAATATTTTGGTGGCGGTTATTCGGTAAAATATTTGAAAAAGGTGGAAAATTAGGATGGAATTTGTAATTAATCTGAAAGAAAAAGAAATTGAGTTTTTAAAGTTATTTGCCGGAAATCAGTATGAAGGTTCACCGGAGAATGTCGGGACGTGCACGCCGATTCATTTGGTGGAGCGAGCTGACAAGACGTTTGTGCATGATGAAGACGGCGAGACATGGGTTGATGTGGACGACGAATTTGCGGAATATAGCAGTCTTGATGCGCTGATTGAAGCCAGGAAGAAAAAAGGTGAATTGCTTCCGTATTTTGATGAGGTTGATTTGGAATGGGTTAATGAGGTTTTTGTTACCAATGATAATGAGTATGTGAAGGCATACAACCTTAACGTCTATAGAGGACGAAATATTATCTCCTATCATCCGGTTGCATTTTTCTTTATCCTGGAAGAAGCGAAGCGATATCGTGATGGATATCAGAAACACAACTGTGACGACTGCAGGATATATACATATTCGCTCGGATATTCCAATCAGGGAGATATGCCGGTGTTCAGAGAGCTATTGATGCACATGGGTCAGATGCTTATTGATAATGACAAAGAAATGGAGGGGTCGGTATGAGTTGCAGATGCAGAAAATGCGGTGAAGAATTCAGAAATTTTGCAGTTGCCGTCTATCACGGAAAGAAAAAACACGGCAAGACTTGCACAAAGAGTGATATAAAGAGAGCCATCAGGGCTCATGTGCCGGAGGATGTTCCTGGACGAATGAAGAAAGGTTTTCAGAGCTTCGGATGCCTGGCTTCGGTTCTGGGAGCGGGGATAGTGTTCGTGCTCTATGCGGTGGCAAAAGGAATTACGTTACCGTTTCACGTGATATACGAATTGTTGGATTGAAAGGAAAGGTGAAGATATGAAGAACAGATTTGCGGTTGCGTTAGCTCAGCTTGGTATGAAGCAGGTTGACTTATTGTATGAAATTCAGCGGAGAGGTTATCCGAGGTTAAATCAGCAGCAGTTGAGTGCATATGCCCGTGGAACGGTTGTAGGTCCTCAGGCGGATGCGGTGCTCAAACTTGGTGAGCAAATTATTTCGGAATGGGAAAAAACCTGTCAAAGGAGAGCGGCACAATGAGAGGTAAAAGACCGACACGGTCTCAGAAAATCAGAATAAAGAAGCTTGGTCTGAATTGCGAAAATTGGCTTGTGGTACGCGACAATCAGAAGGAGTTCGTTTTGTCACATAGGAGTACCGGGACAATCAGACGTGCTTCGGCAGAAACGGCGAGGTGAGCGCATGACTTTGAAGCAATGTACGAAGGAAGAGCTACTATATATAGTGGAGAGGTTTGTAAACAAGATATATATTGATGCCATATTGCTTGATATTGAGATGAAGCGTATTGACAAACGGCACAACGAAGTCAGACGGCTTAGTGAAGAAGCGAAGAAAGCAGATGAAAAAGTGAGGAAGCTTCTTGAACCGTATGGGAAGTTCTTGGATGCGCCGCTTGAGGTGATGCGTGAAGCAAATAAATTAGCAAAATACGCAGATGAATGTGTGATGAAAGCTGCTAAAATCTTAGGTATTAAGCCAAAGGCGGTGAGTAAATGACGTATTTGACAACAAGTGAGGTTGCTGAGCTTGCAGGGTGTGAAATAACGAAAATCAAACGTATGGTGAAATCCGGAAAACTTCAAGCCGACATTTCAAAAAATGAACACAATAGAATCAAGTATTTATTCCTTTTGGATGCTCTGCCGTCAGATATAAAGCAAAGATATTACGCAAAAATGAAAACTGAAACAACATCAGCTCCGATTGAGAGTCGAAGGCTTGAGGAATTTACGGATAAGGAACGAGAGCAGATAAAGCTCTGGTCTGACATCCTGGAGCGGTGGCAAAGTTCCCGGAACTGTTGGAGTGGCAACAAGACGGAAGCAGACAGGCACTTCATCAGCATGATTAAGCTTGAAAAAGGGCCATATTTTGCGATTAGTGAGAAGACTTTATATCGGAAGTGGGAAGCCTACAAAAAGGGTGATATTGAAAGTCTGATTGACAAAAGAGGCGGTTCTACCAAAGGTCAGAGTTCCATTCCGCAGGAGGTTTGGGATTATTTCCTCTTCGTCTATCTGGATGAGCGACAGCTGCCGAAGAAACAGTGTTATGATCTGGCTATTGAATGGGCGCAGGAGAATTGCCCGGAATGTGTTCCGGGGATGCCGAGCTATGTGACATTCTTAAGGCGGATTGATAAGGAAGTGCCAAAAGCAGTTGATATTGCCGGGCGATTTGGTGATAAGGCCTGTGCCGATCGGGCGGCACCGTACATAACAAGAATATATGACACACTGCTGCCAAATGATTACTGGATAGCGGATAACCACACGCTTGACGTGATATCCCGGTATGACGGAAGTGAGACAACTCACAGACTGCATCTGACAGCATTTATTGATGCACGGTCGGGTGTGATGGTTGGTTGGAATCTGACGGATAATCCCTGCAGTCAGAGCACGGTTCTGGCACTCAGAAAGGCTATACTCAGATTTGGTATTCCGAAGAAGGTGTATTTTGACAACGGTTCTGAGTTTTTGACACATGACATTGCCGGCAGAGGACATCGCCGGAGGAAGAGCCAGGAAGGAATGATTGAGCCGCCGCCGATTTTTGTGCGACTTGGAATTGAGATGACAAATGCAATTGTTAAGAATGCAAAAGCAAAGCCGATTGAGCGAACATTCAGTACGTTCAAAGGAACTATAAGCAGGCTGTTTGAAACTTTTTGCGGCGGTAATGTCCTGGAACGTCCGGAAAATCTTAAACTTACACTTAAGAATGGAAAGATACCTACGGACGGAAATCTTAATGAACAAATTGCGGAGCTGATAGACGGTGTGTACAATGTGGGTGCATATGGCGGTCAGGTTGCGAAAGATCGTGGCAAGCGAAGAATTGACGTATGGAATGAACATATACAGACTATCAGAAAACCAAAGAATGCTGACGATTTGAATTTGATGCTGATGCGCAGCTCAAGGGTGCAGACGGTGAAGCGAAACGGTGTGTGCATAAACATATCCGGCGAGAAGCTTGAGTATTGGGACGAAGACACATGGAAGCTTCTGGGTGAAAAGGTGTATGTACGGTATGATCCGGAAGACTTAAGCAAAGTGAGAATTTACGAAGCTGAGACAGACAGATTTATAAAAGAACTACCACTCAGTCTGGAAACGTCTATTTTGTTTGATGCTGACAATGAGGATGTTGCTCTGGCACAGCAGAAGGTGCGCAAGGCTCACAAGGCTATCAAAGCCAATCTTAAGGAATACAAAACACGGCTTCCTGCTGCTCAGAGAATTGATATGCTTGATATGCAGCTCAGACGAGCTCATGCCGGTAAAAATGAATTTAATATCAAAGAGCCGTCAGTAGTTATTCCGGTCCTCTCCGGAGAGAAAAATGAACCGGAGCTCAGAGCGGTTGCCGGTGGAGATAAAACACCGGTAGTAATTGATATCAACAGGATGAATCAGAATGCATCAAGAAGAAAGCGGTGAGAGCATGAGACGGAAAAAGAATGAAAAATATTGCCTCGGTCTGGCTACACCGAGAGAAAGGTGTCTGAGCTGTCCGCATTCGGTTTGTATGTTTGAGAGGTTGTCGAAGGGACGTGCCGATAAGTACATCATAAAAAAGACGATTATTCAGAAGATGGATGGCAAACAAGTTGTATCATATATCTTAACATGGCAACCGGGCGCCAGAGTGCAAGGGACAAAAGATATAAAGAAAGCTCTTAAGCTCAGTGAGGCGGAAGCGCATAGAGCTATCGAAGATGCTGAGAAGCTCACTAAAAGAGAAACTATTTTTGAAATAATAAAGGTGGTATGAATCATGGTTATAACGGAAAAAGACCTGAAGAAAATCCGAAAGAAGAAACGCAAGGATTTAACAATTGCGGAGGTGAATGCGCTTGCCAGAGCGGAAAATTTAAGCTATGGGAAATATTGCGCGAGGCATAATTATTATGAATATATGCCGGTTACTAAATTTTAGGTGAAAGGATGAGTAATGTGAAAAAATATTCTGAAGGACAAAGAGAAGTTATTCTTGACAAGCTTGACATGCTTGCTGAGGAAATGGGAAGTTACGCCAAGACGGCAGAGCTGACCGGCGTGGCACCGTCTATTGTTTCTGCTTTAAAAAGCGGTAAATATAAAGGTGATGCTGACAAGCAGTTCAGTATCCTTGATGCATATTTTAATGCCAGAGAAAACGCAGTTTTTGCAGCTAATGATGCGGAGGAATATGTGCCGACGTCTATCAGCGAAAACGTATATGCCATTATCAAAAACTGTCAGCTCAAGGGCGGTCTGGCTATCGCATGCGGTGATGCCGGGATAGGAAAAACAAAAGCCGCTCAGAAGTTCGTTGCCGACAATCCAAATTTATCGCTTTTAATAACTGCAAATCCGTGTTTAAAGGGTGTTAAAAGTGTGTTGAAACTGCTTTGTGAAAAGCTTTCGATTTCAGAAAAATCAATAGATGAAATGTGGCTTGCAGTTGCAAACAAGCTTCGTGACAAGATGGTTCTGATAGTTGATGAAGCGCAGCATCTTCCGATTAAGACGATTGAAGCTTTGAGGGCTTTTTCGGATTATTTCAATGACAAAGGGCAAACACTCGGTGTTGTGTTCATTGGTAATAATGAATCAGTACACAATTTCAGAGGAAGTAAAAGAGCTGACTTTGCTCAGATTGTGAACCGGACGAAGCAGAACCGGCAGTATTACACAAGTCAAATTACCAAGAATGACATTATAAAGCTCTTCCCTGCTTTTGCCGGAAAAGGCAAAGAGGTGGATTTCATGTTGGCAATAGCTCAAAGCAAGCAGGCACTCAGAGGTGCATCGAATTTGTACAGCAATGCACTGGACAATGAGAATATAACCTATGAGGGGCTTGTGGCAATGGCTAAGAGTATGGAAATGGCGATTTAAGAAAGGATGATTAAAAATGTACAAAACAAGCAAAAAAACAAGTAAGACCGGGGCAGTTACGCTGACAAAAGAAGTGCGGTGTCTGATCGGCCTTGTGCCGGGGCAGGTGGTTGATGTTATTGTTAATGACGATAACACGGTAACAATCAAAAAGCATGTTGCATCGTGCTTTTGTTGCGGCAGTGTGGAAAAGGTAAGAAAATTCAGAAATTATGAGCTTTGCTCAGAATGCAGGAAGGAGTTATCACATTATGACGAATGTTGAAATTGGAACCAAGGTAAATGAATTATGTAGTTTGAAAAGACAAATTGAGGAATTAAAAGCAGAAAGCGAAAGGCTTGAGGGTGAGCTTCTCAAGCAGGCTCAGACGGATTTAGAAAATACGAAAGAAAAAACAGTGAAGTATTTCGGTTCAGGAAGCAATCATGTTGTGGCTTCTACAGCCGTCACAACGAAGATTGTATATCCGTCTATCTTGCAGAATGTTCTCGGCACGGTATTTAAGGATGCAGTGAAGACAGAAGTGAAATATTCTATGACTGCGCCAGTGAAAAGGATGCTTGCAGGAATGTATCTGGGAGAGTACACAAAAACGTCTATGAAGGAAATTTTCAAGCAAATAACAGGAGATGTGAGTATGCAGGAGGCTCTTGCCAAAAAGTGCAAGGGTGTTAACTACAACAGTGACAAAAAGGCAATTATGAATATTGCCGGACTTCCAGATTGTGAAGCTGAGCATTATGCATATTTTCTTGCAGAAGCAAAGGTATGGGAAGATTTTTCGAGAGCAATTGAAACAAGTGTATACAAGGACGACATCGAAGGTGCAATCAAGAGCATAGAGACGGCCGTGGTGGCAGAGACCACTCCGAAGGTTGAGATATGCTATGAAGAGTAGTCGAACTTACACCAGAGCAATATACGCCATAGCGAACAAGCTCGGACTGTGTGACCGTTCGTCACCGAAGGAGGATGAGCTGCACGGCATTGTGTATCAGATAACGGGCAAATCATCTGTGAGCAAGCTTACGACGGTGGAAGCTGAGAGAGTGCTTAAGAAGCTTGATGAGCTTAATCCGGATAAAAAAATATCAGTTGCACAACACGCAAAAGCATGGGCTTTGTTTTATCACCTTAAGGAGCTTTCACCCGGAACTGCATCGGACGGCGAACGGATGGCAGGGATTATTGAAAAAGCTACCGGGAAAAAGGTTAAAGCGATAAAGCCGTTGCAATATCTCAGAAGGACAGAAGCTGAAAAGGTCATTGAAATGATAAAACGATATATCAGAACTCTTGAAAAGCGGAAGGAATGATGCGTATGAAACCTGAAGATGTTATTGTTGGTGATTTACCGGAGGTATATCAGCAATTAGCTGAGCTTGTGGGAGTTGAAAATATGCTCAGGATTGCAAGGGTGTTTGGCGGTGGGGAGAGCATATATTTTCCTAAGCTTGAAGCAATTCACCGTCCGGCACGTGACAAGAAGATTATTGAGGATTTCAACGGATACAACTTCCGGCAGCTTGCAAAAAAATATCAGCTTTCGGAAATGAGAATCCGGGCAATAGTACGGGAGTATGTTGACGAAGAAAGAAACAGGCCTGCTCCAGGGCAGATTACTATATTTGATATGTTGGACGATGAATAAAAAAATCCGGCTCTTGGTTGAGAGTCGGATTTTTTATCGCGTTTCTCAAAAACGTTTTAGTATTTTAGTTTATATATATTATGATAGAATTGACTCAAGAACTTAACACGGAGGAATTTAAAATGCTAAACGAGATTACAGTTGCTGTGGTTATATCCGTCATATGCCTGGTGATATCAACTATGGTTGCCATCATAGGATACTTTCTTAAGCAAACCATGTCAAGGGTGCAGGCGGTCGAGGACGAAACAAAAGAAATAAAGCAGAATTATGAGCCGGTCAAATCTCACGAGAAGGACATGGAAAAGATTAATGAGAAGCTTGAGTCTATCGACACGGAAGTTAAAGGATTCAAAAGTACTTTCCTTGAGAAGGAGGATTTCATCCGGAGCATGGCAGAAATCAATCACAAATTCGACCGTATGGATGATAAGCTTGACAGAGTTCTGGATGCGGTCAGCAAGAAAGAGGTGTAAGTGATGGACAAAGAAACGATAATGAAGAAAGCAGCTTCTGCCGCTTTTAAGAACGCAAACGGTCAGGTGCTCAGAACCATCAATATTTTGAGAGAAAAATACAACAAGCTTGAGATAGTTCAGTCGGTTCTGGTGGATTCCGGAGTTAATGTTGGTTCGTTTACGGATGCAGTGAACTATCTGACTCTTGAAGGATACATTCAGCTCAGGACAATTGACACTCATGCACCTGCAGATATAGCTGATGTATCATACCGGGACTGCGAAGCAAAGGTAACCGGTAAGGGAATAAAGCTTCTTGCCGGAAGCATAAAAGATGATTTGATTGAGGTGTAGCATATGGCTAAGAAAAACCGCAAGTGTTCAAAGATAGACCGTATGCCGCTTAAGGTTAAGGAAGCTGTTGAACAAATGATGCTGAATCCGACTATCACCTATCGTGAAATAGTGGAATTCATTCAAAAGAAGGGATATGAAATTTCGCTTTCCTCGGTGCAACGTCACGCCGCCAATCTCAATGAATCGGCTTCGACTCTGAAAATGGCGCAGGAGAACTTCAGAGTGATTATGGAAGAAATACAGCGATATCCGAATCTGGATACTACCGAGGGCATAATCAGACTGCTGTCTAACTACACCATGGAGGCTATAAATTCAACTCCGGAAGAAAGATGGAAAGACCTTGACCCGCTTAAGCTCATGGCGCAGGCAACAGCCTTAACCAGAGCTGCAGCATACAAGTCAAAGGTTGATGTGGAGACACAGAATCAGCTTGACCGCGGATTTGAATATGTAAAAGACATGATATTCGAAACCATGCAGGTTGAAAATCCGAAGTTGTATGAGCAAGTCAGCAAATTTATTTCACGAAAGCAAAAGGAGCTTAAGTCATGATTAAAAGTATGATGTATGCAATCAGAGCTCAGAGCGGTGAAGAGACAATGGTATTGCATGAGCTTCTGAAATTAAAAGGTGTCAGGCCGGCTTTACCACGGAACATCCTTGAGCAACGAAGAGGCGGAAGTTGGCAACAGTATGAAAGGGTGCTTATTCCCGGTTATGTGTTCCTGGAATGTACACTATCTGCAGATATATACTACAAGGTTAAAAACACGGCATATGTTCACGGGTGGGTCGGAGGTGGATGTCCGACACCTATGAATGAAGAAGATAGAAGTTTTATTGATTTTATGGCAAACGATGGTGAGCCGATACCGGTTCTGAAATTCGATTCACCGTACCTTAAGAAATCAATAATCAAATCTGTTGACAAACGTCAGCGAAGAATAAAGGCAACGATAATGATTATGGGCAAGGCTCATACAGTAACATTCGGTTACGGTACCTGAAAAATTTCGGGCTGAAGCTCCGGGTTGATTCGTCCCCGGAGTCTGATGCCGGAATAAATAAGATTTTAACGGTGATTTTAAAAAATTTTAAAGTTTTAAAATCGAATGGCAGCGCACGCTCTTTTTTGTTTATTATTTGTCCTCATCCGGACGGATCAGAGCGGAAATCGCTGTCATTTTTGATTGAATTTCAAAATTTGCACATCTCATATCAAACACATTGCCGTTAAAACACCGTTAAATACCATTAAAGTTTCATTAAAATAAATTTTGGGTAACTTTTCTTGTTTAAAAAATAAAAATCGCTTAGAATCGAAAAATAAGGGGGTATAATCTTGATTGATTTCAAAAGAAACAGTATAAAAAAGCTTGCGAGTGCATTTTCTAAAAAGACCGTTGTAAAAATTGAAAAAGATTATGCTGCTGAAATTGCTGAATATTTTGGTGCAAAACCAAAAAGAAGCCGAGGGACTGATGATGAATTTAATCATCACGGTATCCTTGAAAAAATATTAAGAGCGGTCAAAAGCGATACAGACTGGACGGATGTGTTCACTCCGAAGCAGAAAGAAACGATTAATATGTTTCGTGACGGTGAATTTCGCCGTCTGAATATCCTGGACGGCTCGGTTCGTTCCGGGAAAACATACATAAGCCTTATTATCTGGGCTTTGATGATATCCACAAGAGATTATGACGAAAGATTTATCATGGTCGGCAGAACGCTCACAACACTCAAGCGTAACTGCCTCGAGCTTCTGCAGGAGCTTGTGGGTGATGCGAACTTTTCATATTCGCTATCTCGCAAGGAAGCTGAGCTCTTCGGAAGAAAGATATATCTTGAAGGTGCGGACAATGCACTTTCGGAAGATAAAATCAGAGGTATGACACTTGCAGGAGCTTATTGTGATGAAATAACGCTTCTGGATGAAGACTTCTTCCGGATGTTGCTTTCGAGACTTTCTGTTGAAGGTGCTTTTCTTTTGGGTACCACAAACCCGGATGCACCTACTCATTGGCTTTACAAAAACTACATCAAACGTGGTGAAGACGGTGAAGTTGATTTACTGACAATTCACTATCTGATTGATGATAATACTTTTCTTGATAAAAAGTATGTTGAAAATATCAAGAAAGAATATGTTGGTGTATTTTATGACAGATTTATTCTCGGGCTTTGGAAAGCGGCAGAAGGAGTTGTTTATCCGTTGTTTGCAAATCATCCGGAAAGATTTATTATCAAAAGTATTAAGACGGAAGATATCATGTATGCTGTTATCGGTGTCGATTTTGGCGGAAACGGTTCTGCTCATACATTTGTCCTGAACGGATTTACAAAGGGATACGGTGAAGTTATCACACTTGATGAATTCTATCTGAAGAAAGAAATTTCACCGGCAGAGCTTGAAGCAGAATTTGTTAAATTTGTGAAAAGAGCGAAATCAAAGTATTCGGTATTTGAAACATATGCAGACAGTGCTGAGACGACATTAATCAAAGGCTTAAGAAGTGCAGTTTCAAATGCCAGACTTGGCATGGATATTTTTAAAGCAAAAAAAGGTCCGATAAATGACCGTATTAATCTGTATAACAGGTTGATGGGCTTGGGAAGATATTATGTTCTGGAGCATTGCGAGAAGATTATTGAAGCATATAAAACCGCCGAATGGAAACGGAATTCAGACAAAGATGAAAGACTTGACAACGGTTCCTTCAACATAGACAGTCTGGATGCATGTGAATACACGACAGAAAGTTATGTTGACACTCTTGTCGCGTGAAAGAGGTGATATAAATTGATAAATCAGATATTGGAAAAGCTTGGTTATCATTGTGACATATCTATGCAGGAGCACATGGATATCTGGCAGAACTGGTATGAGGGATATGTAGAAAAATTTCATAAATACAGTATCTACAACGGAAAAAGATACGTTGTTCGAAAAAGAGAGTCACTGCGCATGGCAAAGAGAGTATGTGAGGACTGGGCTGACCTTCTGCTCAATGAAAAGGTCGTTATTAATGTTGGTGATGATGGCATAAACAAGCGTTTAAGCGAAGTGTTTACCAAAAACGATTTTTACGTCGAAGCAAATCAGCTCATCGAAAAGGCATTTGCAATCGGTACGGGGGCATTTGTGGAATATGCAGATGCCAAAGGCCAGCCGGTAATAGATTATATTCCCGGCAAAATGATATACCCTATTTCATGGACGGGGAAGAGAGTGACCGAATGTGCATTTGCAAGTCTGAAGCATATCAACGGCGAGCCGGTATATTATATAAACATTCATGTGAAGAATGCTGCCGGAAATTATGTTATATACAACCGGTTATTCCGCAAGGAAGATGGTGCCGAAATAAATCTGCCCGGTGTGGTTGAAGGTGTATATGATACCGGATCACCGAATACAAGGTTTCAGATAATTACCCCGAATATAGTAAATAATGTTGAAGAAGACACACCGCTCGGCATATCAGTCTTTGCAAATTCCATTGCAGAAATGCAGGCAATTGACCTCATCAATGACAGCTATCAGAATGAGTTTAAACTTGGCAAAAAAAGAATTCTTATCCCGGTTGATATGACTCAGAGTGTCAGAGAGGAAAAGGGAGTTTCCACTCCGGTGTTTGATTACAATGATACCGAGTTTTATGCAGTTCCCGGCGTTCCGGATGAAAAGCAGACAATAAAAGAGATGAATGCCGAGCTCAGAAGTCAGCCTCACAAGGAAGCCCTTGAGCTTCAGCTTAATCTGTTCTCTGATGCCTGCGGTATGGGTGAGAATCAATACACATTTCAGAACGGAGGTATAAAAACCGCCAGAGAGATTGTCTCAGAAAATTCAAAGCTGTTCAGAACGCTTAAAAAGCATGAAATTATTCTGAAGTCGGCTCTCATATCTTTGGTCAGAGCTTTGCTTGATATCATGGGTATTAAACAGAATGTTGATACAGTCATAGACTTTGACGACAGCATTATTGAGGACAACGACACGGAATTTAACCGCAGAATGCAAATGGTGTCAGCCGGAGCACTTAAGCCGTGGGAACTCAGAGCATGGAAGCTCAACGAAACGGATAAGGAAGCGAAAAAAGCTCTGGAAGAAGCAGAAGATGAATATATTCCCGGGGAGTGATGAAACATGATTACCCCGGACTGGCTTAGTGATGAGCTTAATATACTGCAGACACATAAAGATTTACAGGAAAGCATTTTAAGGGATATAACCCGGAGGATTCTGAAAACAGATCTGACAGTAACCGACACTGCCGCATGGCAAGCTGAAAAACTTCAGCAATGCGGAATGCTTTATGATGATATTATAAAAGAAATATCAAAAAGAACAAAAATGTCAGAAGCAGAAACAAGGCAAGCGTTCAAGGATGCCGAGACTGAAGTTTTCAATTACGATGATGAAGTTCTTGAGAAAGCAGGTTATTTTCCGAAAGAATTTAAGACTTTGAGTCCTGCAATGATGAAGGTGTTATCTGCAGCTTACAAAAAGACGCGCAAGGAGATTAAAAATCTTACCGGGACAACAGCCGTTACTTCTCAAACGGCATTCATCAAGGCTTGCGATTTGGCTCATATGCAGATTGTGTCGGGTGCGTTTACATATCAGGAAGCTATCAGAAATGCAATAAAGAGTGCTGCTGCAGATGGCATTACCGTTATTTATCCATCAGGATACAAGAGCAGTCTGGATGCGGCTGTCCGCCGGGCGGTTCTTACCGGCACCTCTCAGACTACCGGCAAGCTTGTTGAAATGAGAGCTGATGATATGCAGGTTGATATCATGGAGATTTCGGCGCACGTTGGTGCCAGACCGGACCATGCAAAATGGCAGGGTAAGCTTGTCAGCCGTTCCGGCAAGCCCGGATATCTGTCGCTTAAGGACATCGGCTATGGTGATGTAAAAGGTTTTTTGGGAGCTAACTGTAGACATACATGGTTTTTGTTTTTTGTTGGTATCAGCAAAAGGAATTATACCGATGAACAGCTTGAAAGGCTCAATAATCAGACTGTTATATATAACGGCGAGAAACTTCTCGTATGGCAGGCAAGAGATAAACAGCGAGCCCTGGAGCGAAGCATCAGAGTAACAAAGCAGGAACTTGTAATGCAAGATGAAGCTCTGAAGTATCTTGCCGGAAATGACAAAGCTATTATGCAGCTTGAATTTGAAAAGAATGCCGTTAAGCTCAAAGGCAAAGAAGCAAAGCTAAAAGACTTCTGCGCACAAACCGGACTTGACCGTGACAAATTCAGGGAACAGGTATTTGCTACTGGAACCGAGAACGGAATTAAGAACTGGGGTAAGAGTGTTAGTCAGAAGGCGGTGTATGCAAACAAAAGAATGGTTGACATATATACAAAATATTTGTATAATAAAGATGGTACAATCATTGTTACTGATAATTGGATTGAAAAACAAGTACATAAATTGCCTATTAAATATAAGCCTTTCGCTGTTATTGAAACTCGTGAGATTAAAGGTGATTATCAGCAATATAATTTGACTTATTATGATAATAAAGGTAGAATGTGCAAACAAATTCACGGCGGACATCATAGTATGCCTAAAATGCATAAATTTTCTGCAAATGGCGAACATCAACACCTTTATAGATATAACTCAAAAGATAAAATAGCATGGCGAAAAACAAAAAAATTAAACAAAAAGGAACGAAAGGAGTGTAATTTCATACTATGATTTTAGATGCTAAGAAATTAAAAGAATTCATTGCATCCGGAACAGATACGGTTGTTTTCATGTATAATGGTAAGCATGCATGTATTGATATGAATGGTACAATAAATGATTTTGATGTCGGATTCGGCGAAAAAGTTCGCAGATATCACAGTATCGAAGATGTTATGACGGATAAATTGTACGATGGTAAATCACTGAATGAAATTGCAGAGGAAATAGATGTGAACTGACAAAGCAATTAAAAGGATGCCAAACACTCTCTTTTGAGGGTGTTTTTTAGTATGAAGTTTAAACAAAACACTTCGCTTTGGAGGGGGTGATTTTAATGAACGAAAAAGTCAGATGTATTTATAAAATACTAACCGAGCTTGAAAAAGCTATGGATGCGAAAAAAGGTGATTCGGACAATATCAGCTGTGAGGCTTTGGGGGTTTCGGGTGCGCTCAAGTATAGTGTTATTCGTATGCTCTTGGAGGCTGAATACATTGCCGGAGGTGCGCTACATACTAACACATGTGCAGATGCAGTAATAACAATTGCTGAATTTCATGACAAGTATCTTTATATAACACTAAAGGGTATAGAATTCCTTCATGAGAACAGTCTGATGAAAAAGATGCGCGCCGATGAAGAGGCATATAATTATGAGGAAATCGAAAAAGAACTTGGTTATGGAATTGAAAAAGCAAGCATTGTATGTGAGCCTTTGAAGCTCGATGAGCTCAGGAAGCTTCTTGAGGCAGGCTGGGTAATATACGACACACAGCCCACCTCAGAGAAACACATTAAAATGCTTACTCTTGTGGATTCGAGAGCTTCGGATTAACAGGCTCTCCTTTTTGGCTCCATGTAAGAGTATGTTCCTGATGTGATTTGTTGATGCCGGGAAGAGTTATGTTTTTTATTGAAGTAAGCTTCCAACCAGCTTTAATGTACTCTTCTGCTTCAGCATATGATAACACAATTACAGTTTTATTCATAAAATCACCTCCAAGAGTGATTTTATCATATTAATTACTGTTTGGCAACATATCAACACATCAAGGGTGTTTTTTAGTGCGAATTTTTAAAACGGGAGGAAACAAAAATGCGAATACGGTGCAAGCCACCTTAGCACTTTGCTTTAAATGCAAGGTGCTTTTTTAGCACAAAAATTTTGAAAGGAGCAAAACAAAATGGATTTTTTGAAAGAAATTTTAGGTGATGAGCTATATGAACAGCTTATTGCAAAACTTGAAGGAAGCGGCATTGTGCTTGCAAATGTTGCTGACGGTGCGTATGTTCCTAAGGCAACTTACGATGCGGATGTAGCTAATGCAAAAAAAGCTGCGGAAGGTGCTGCAGACAGTTCGGAAATTGACACTCTCAGAACCGAAAACGATAGCCTCAAAAAGGAAATCGACAAAATCAAATTTGATTCTGCAGTTGAACTGAAGCTTGCCACAAGCGGCGCCAAAAATGCAAAAGCGCTTAAAGGGCTTATCGACACTTCGAAGCTCACCATGGGTGAGAACGGTCTTGAAGGATTTGACGAACAGCTCGAAGCCATTAAGGCTGAAAATGATTACTTATTCGGCACACCTGCCGCCGGAGGTTTATCTCACGGAGCACCGGCTCATGTGGCTGACGGGGTTGAAAAAAGTTTTCTTGAAAAGAACCCCGGTATTATAATTGAATAACAGGAGGTAAAAAAGTATGGGTCACGAAAAACAGGAAAGATATGCCAAGCTTACGCTTGCAAAGCTCAGACATGAGCTGAGATTAAAGGACGGAATCGTCTTTAACAACGATTATGAAGGAAATCCGGTTGCCGGAGCTGTTAAGATTCCGGTGAGAGATGCCGAAGTTGCGGTAAGCGATTATGACAAGGCAAATGGAATTCAGGGCACAATGAGCTCTACCGGATATGAGACAATTGTCATCAGCAAGGATAAGGCTGTTAACGAAATCATAGACGGTTATGATGCGGCATCGGTTCCCGACAAGCTTGTTGCCGACAGACTTGACAGTGCCGGTTATGCCCTTGCACGTGCAATGGATACCGATGGCGGAAACACACTGCTTGCAGGTTCGACCAAGATGAGCTTTGAGCAACTCACAAAGGACAATATTTATTCGGTTATTGTCGATATCAAAACAGCAATGTCAAAAGCCAACATCCCCGATGACGGCAAAAGATATCTGCTTGTTACTCCCGATGCAGAAGCTCTTATTCTCAAATCTCCTGAGTTCACCTCAGCTTCTGCTCTCGGTGATGAAGTTAAAGTTGCGGGCGCTTTGGGAAAAATTGCCGGATTTCTTGTTATCCCCTGGAATGACAGCACCGCAAATCTTTCGATGATTGCCGGACATCCGAGATTTGCAACGAGAGTCAAGGAATTTGCTGTTAAGCCTCATGTTCAGGATTTGAGCGGTTCGGGCAAATACATCGGCGCAACGGCTGTTCAGGGAAGAACAGTGTATGATCACAAGGTTCTTCGCTCTGTGGCAATCCGCTCTGTATATTCGCCGAAGGTGCTCACGGTTTCTGCTATTGCAACAGACAAGGCAAAGGAAACTATTGTTACCGTAACTGGTGCTGATGGAAGCTTATTCTACAGAGTAAATCCGTCAATCAGAGCGAAATACGGCGAAGAAACTGCCGAAGGATATACCGCTCTTGCTTCCGGTGAAACTAAAATTGCTACATCAAAGGATGATGTGATTGAGGTTGTGGAAGTAGGTTCGGATAACACTGTTGTTGCTGCCGGTTATGTTCATGCAGTTGTAAAATGATAAGCTGAGACAGGGAGGGTGCTATGTACGCAGATTATGAATATTATAAAACCACATTTTATTGCGGTCGGGAAACAAGCATTCCCGAAGCAAGGTGTGTGATGTATCTGAGGAAGGCAAGCGCCTTCCTTGATTCGCTTTTTGTTTCCGTCAAGCCTGAAGCGCCGTATGATGAATGCGTTAAGAATGCATGTTGCGAAATTGCGGACAGCATTTTTGCAGCTGATTCGGTTAAAGGAATAGCTTCCGAAAACGTGGACGGATATTCCGTTTCATATGTTACGAAGTCAGAGCACAACACTCCGGAGGCTGAAGCATATGCAATAGCTCAAAGATATCTCGGTTCTACAGGGCTTTTGTACAGGGGGATTGGCTGATGAACACAAACGGCAGTGTAACTCTTTTTCACTATGACAGCGACAAAGAAGAATATATCCGTTCCTTCTTTCCGGAAGCTTCGGTTTATTACGAGCACAAAAGCGCGCCATCCGAAAAAGGTGTTGTGTACGACAATACGGTTATAATCCGCATTCCAACACCTGATAGTATTACCGTAAAGAAAAACGACTATCTGATGATTGGTAATGCAGATAAGTTGCAGCGTGAAGAAGCTCTGAAAATTATCGGCTACACTGACAACCGAAGAGGTTCACACCGTATGCAACATTGGAGGTTTGATTGTGAGTAAGATCAGTGTAAAGCTTAAAACTCGTGATTTGCAAAAGCTTCTGGAAGAGCGAGGCCTCGATGATGGCGGTGAGGTTCAGGAATTCATTGACAGTGAGGTTATGCGAGTTATGGAACCATATATGCAGCATGACACCGGTGAGATGATACGTTCTATGCAACGTGCCACTACTCCGGGTAAGGGGAAGGTATTAGTCAACACTCCGTATGCCCGGATCAGACTTTACAAGGGACCGACGAAGGGGCTACGCGGTCCTCAATATTTTGAACGAATGAAAGCTGATCGGCTTGACGATATCCTTGACGGAGCAAAAAAAATTGCAGGAGGAAAATAAAATGTTTACAGAAGCAACAAAAAAATACATTGAAACCTGCCCTTTAATCAAAAAGAGCAGAATCAATGTTAATTATCTGGGCGAAAAGCCTGTGCAGTATTCTATTGACAATGTGCCGGCAAAACCGATTGTTAAAAAGTACACCGACGGTGGCACTTTAAGACAATTTCTTTTCGTATTTGCTTCCAGAGAAGCATATGACGAAAACACACTTGAAAATATGGATGTTGCCAAATTTTTTGAAGAATTTGAAAACTGGATTGAAGAGCAGGACAGAAATAAAGTCTTTCCGGTAACGGAGGATCCGAAGGTCAAAGTCACAAGAATAGAAACCACAACAAGTGGTTATCTTTTTGATTCAGATACTAAGACTGCCAGATTTCAGATTCAATGTAAAATAACTTATAAGAAGGAAGTGTGATAAATTATGTTAGGCAGACACGAGATAGTTGCATTTTTGGGAATTAAAAGCGGCGATACCGTCGTTTACAAGCGTATGCGTGATTTTGAGGAAATGTCTACCTCAAGAAACGCAGAAAAATACGAACCGAAGTATGTTGATGAGAAAAACAAAAGAAGCATGGTCACCGGCTATGCTACCTCGACATCATACAAATTCGATTACGACCCTGAAAATGAGGTTCACGAAGTTATCAGAGACATTACGATAAATGAGAAGATCAACACAGATGCAATCGTTGAAATTGTCACTGTTAACCTCGCTAAACCTGCTTCAGAAGGCGGTAGCGATTTCGAAGCATCACGCAGGAAGGTATCTGTTGTTCCCAATACAGACGGTGACGATGCAAACGTGATGAAATACAGCGGTTCATTCGATGCTTGCGGTGAGCTTGAAAAAGGCACAGCATCAACAAAAGATGAATGGGATACTGCAGAATTTGCAGCTGCAGAATAATCTGGAATTTTGATAAAGCGGGAACTTTGCTTCCCGCTTTTTTTAACATGGAGGTAATATTATGACTGAATACAAATACGGCGAATTGTGCGTAGTGATAGATAATACTGATGCGGATTTTGTTGAAAAATTTGAACAGGCGAGCGAGGAATATAACGATTCGGTAAAGGTATTTCCCAAAACCGGAAAAAAGAGTGAGCAAATACAGTATCTGATAGATGCGGTTGACAAAGCATTTATCAGACTTTTTGGTAAAGAAGCCCCTGCGCTTATGTTTGGAGAAAGTCGGTCGGGTCAGCAGAGAACCGATGCTTTTATCAAGTTGATTGAAATAATGTCTTGCGACACATCAGCTACGGATAATTTAGACAATGCAATTGCTAAAATTGGCAGAAACCGTGCAGAGAGAAGATATGCAAACAAACACAATAACCACAACAAGCGCCGCAAGAAAAAATGAGCATATTAACAGAAAAATTACCGGATACCGTTTTTGTAGATGGTATCAGATATCCTATCCGAACAGATTTTCGCGTATGGATTAATTTTGAAAAAATAATGTTTGATAAAGAAACTGATTTTGTCAAACGACTTACAGCTGCTATTGATAGCTGTATGGATAAAGAGCGCGGGAAGCTTCTTCCCGGAAATATAACAGAACTTTTAAAGCAACTCAGCCTGTTTCATTGTTGCAACAAAAAAACAGAGACTTCCTCCGGAGAATCAGAACCGGCAAAGAAGTCTGTTTTTGATATTGAAGAGGATGCACCGTATATATACGCCGCATTTTTAGCGCAGTACGGAGTTGATCTTATTGACATTCCATACTTGCATTGGTTTAAGTTTGATGCAATGCTCCGTTCGCTTGAGGATTCAAACAAAATCATAAAAATTGCAGGCTGGAGGGGAATGGATATATCTAAGATAAAAGATTCCGAACAACGCAAAATATATCGCGATTTGCAGAATTCATATGCTTTGCCGGATAAACGGACAATGCAGGAACGAGATGCAGACAATGCCGCCGAGCTTGCTAAAATGTTCTTTTAAGGGGATTAAAATATGTTTAAAGTAGCGTTTAAAAGGTCTTGGATTAATTGCCCCGAATGTAAGAAAGATCAAAAAGTTATATTCACAAATATCGCTGAGTGTAGCGGTGTTTATTTAAAATGCAAATACTGTAAAAAGGAATTTGAAGTTATTGTGAGGGATGGAGTACAGAGATAGGGTCTGCATCCGCACGGAGCTTCAAAGCAGAATGCACGAAATAGTGCTCAAAGCTTAAGGAGTTTAAGCAAGTGCCGCATTCTCTCTTTTTAATGAAATATATTGAAAAGGCGGGATGAAAATGGTACAGTCAGACGGTACTCTGATTTTTGACACAAAAATAATAACCGATGGATTTAAAAAAGGATTATCTTCGCTCGGCAGTACTGCAGTAAAAGGTGTTGGTGCAATAAGTGCTGCTTTTGCGGCGGCTTCGGGTGCAGCTCTTAAATTCAGCGGTGAGCTTGAGCAGAATCTTGGTGGTTCAGAGGCAGTATTTAAGGAATACGCAAAGAGTGTTCAGACTGCAGCTGATACCGCCTTTAAAAACATGGGACTATCCACATCAGACTTTTTGGCAACCGCAAACAAAATGGGAGCTCTTTTCCAGGGCTCGGGATTTGCCATCGCAGAATCTGCAGAGCTCTCTGCTAAAACAATGCAGAGAGCTGCAGATGTTGCATCTATAATGGGTATAGATGTAAGCTTTGCAATGGAATCAATTGCCGGAGCTGCAAAAGGCAATTTTACGATGATGGACAACCTCGGTGTTGCCATGAACGATACCACCATTGCCGCATATGCTCTTGAAAAAGGTATCAAAAAAAGCACCCGTGAAATGACAAACCAAGAAAAAATCGGTCTTGCAATGCAGATGTTTCTGGAGAAGACTGAGTATGCTGCCGGGAATTATGCAAAGGAAAACGAAACTCTTGCAGGTTCTCTCGCTACTGCAAAAGCAGCTCTTCAGAATTTCCTTTCCGGTTCGGGTGATCCGGCGGAGCTTGCCGACAGCTTAAGCAATGCAGCTAAAGTAATAGTGAAAAACCTTGGTGAGCTTACACCTAAGTTAGCTTCAGGATTATCTGAAGTGTTTGCTGAACTTGCACCTATGATGCCGGAGCTGATAAGTGAATTGATAGACGGTATGTTGGATGGAGTGAATGAGCTTGCTTCTTCCTTTGGTGATGCAATTGCTCAGTTGGCAGTTATTGCAGGAGATGCTGCACCCGAACTGATAGAAGCAGGCGGCACACTTATCGAATCTTTTGCTACGGGAATTGCAAATAATTCAGGTAGCGTATCTGCCTCGGCAATAAAAATCGGGGAAGCTTTGGTAGCTGCGATAATTCAGATTACTCCAAGGATTATAGATGCGGCCGGAACGATACTATCATCATTTGCAGATGCACTCGGGAAAGCTTTTCCGTTAATTCGTCCGTTTGCCGAGGCGATAGAGTTTTTAGCAAATAACATAGATATTTGTGTTGTCGCCTTTGCATCGTGGAAAACTGTAATGCTTTTGGGCAGTTTGGTTTCAACTGTTGTTACCGGGGTAAAAGCGTTGACTGTTGCAGTGGAAGGTGCAACAGTTGCGCAGAAGCTTTGGAATTTAGCACTTTCATCTAATCCTATCGGATTGGTAGCCGTGGCTATTACGGGGTTGGTGACAGGTGTTTATGCGCTTTCGAAATCACTAAACGAAAATAGAAGTGCATGGGATAAAGAGAAGGATGCTGTTCGTGCTCAAAGAGAAGAAATTCAAAAGAGTATAGACAGCTATCATGAAATGAAGGAAGCTCAGGAAGAAGCAATAACTCAATCTAACAGTCAGATTAGCCACATACAAAACCTTGCTAATGAATTAAGAACATTAGCTGATTCAAGTGGAGCTGTTGACGAAAAAGATCGTGCACGTGCTGAGTTCATATTAGGTCAATTGAATCAAGCACTTGGCACTGAGTATTCTATGACAGACGGCATTATTCAGAAATACGGCGAGTTATGTCAAAGCATAGATCAACTGATAGCTAAAAAAAGAGCTGAAGCAATACTTTCTACAAAAGAGGAGGCTTACACTATAGCTGTTGGAGCTATTGAGGAACAGCGCAAACAGGTGACGGAAGCCGGTGAACTCTACAACAAAGCAATCAGAGACAGGCAGAACTACGTTAATCAGCAAATAGCTCTTGATGCTCAAATAAAAGAAGCCGAAGCTAATCATGAAGACCAAACAAAAATATTTGCCCTGAAAGAGCAGTACAGAGATTTAGGATTGCAAATAACAGAGACTGAAGATAAGATTAACGAATATGGCGAATCCCTCAAAAGTGCAACAACTGTGATGAATCAGAGTGTGGAAACTATTGAGGATTATGAAAGCACATATGAGAATATTCTTTCGGGAAATTACAATGCTGTATATGGTAGTGCTTATGATACTGTTACCGGTGTAACGGACGGAGCTTCTGATGCGCTTTCTGACGGTCAAAAATCAATAGGAAATGAAGCCCAGAGCTTTGGTAATTATACCGTCAGTGCGCTTTCTGACGGTATGATGCTAACACTTCCCAAAACCAATGAGGCATTACAGGCATTTGCTAATGGATTAAGAGAAAATCTTAATCCGGCCATTGAGAGTGCAAGGACTTACGGAAGTGATTTGTTTATAAATTTAATAGATGGTCAGACACTGAAGATTGCTGATGCGGTTAAGGTAAGTGAAGACGGTGCTTCTCGGGTTATTGATGGTCTCAAGGTCGAATCTGAAATAACCAAAAAACTTGGAAGCGACTATATAGACGGTATAATATTGGGTATTGGTAGCAGACAGGAAGCCTTGTGGACTATTTGTGCCAATACTATGCAAACTGCTCACCAATATGCTAAAGCCGGAGTTCGATCTAACTCTCCTGCAAAAGATGGTATAGAACTGGGTGAGGATTACATTGTCGGAATCGAAATTGGCGTAGACAACGAAACCGACACTCTTGAAGATGTCGCATCCGATAGTGCCAAAAGAATGAACAAAGCTTTTGTAAAAGCTGCCAAAACAAAAATCAGCGATATTCAATCCGTTATAAGCGGTATAACCGGAGCTATTGCCGAGGAAGACGAGAAAAAGAAAAAGGCATATGATGCAGAGCTCAAAAGAATTAAGATGCTGCACGATTTTGGCATAGATGATGAAGAGACTTATTACAAAAAGCTTGAATACATCCGTGACAATTATCTGACTAAAAATTCCGATGCCTGGGTTGATGCGACTCTGGAAATTTTTAATTATCAGCAAGATATCATTAAAGAGCAGGAAGAACTTTTTGAAGATATCAAAGACGACATATCTGATATGTATGATGATATTGCAGACCATGCTATTGACAAGCTTGAAGAGATAGAAAAGAAGCAAAACAATCTTGCAGAAAAGCTCAACGATTCGACTTCTCTGTATGAGAAAGTAACCATTCGTGCCGGTGATGATTCTATGGAGTATTACCGACTGAATGATTTATCTGACGAAAAAGCAAATGCTTCAGCATACAGAGATTTGTTGAATCAGGTTATTGACCGAGTGAGAGCAAGCGGAATTTCGGAGGATGCTGTAAGCGGTATTCTCGCACAGATAGACGATCTGAACAATGACGAAGATGGCAGAGGCATTCTGAGTGCCTTGCTTTCAGCTGATGATAAGACGTTTGCGCAGCATATGCAGAACTATGCAGAAGTTTTTGTGTTCAATCAGGGAACGGCAGTCCAAAGATATTCAGCCGAAATGGCAGACGCGGTGGATGAAAGCTATCAGTATATGATAGACGAGCTTACCAAAGCCGGTTTTGAAATTCCAGAAGGGTTCTTCGTATCCGGTACTCTTTCTGCTGAAAAGTTCGGCGAGGCATTTATGACTGAGCTTGAGCTTCAGATGCAGAGCATTCAGTCGAAGATAATTGACTTTAATGCAAAGCTCGGCGGTTCTCTGGGTGTTGGCAATCAAAATGTCAATAATGACAACCGTTCTACAACATACCACATTTATGGTGACAGTCAGAGCACGGTGAGTCAGATTAAAAATTACGAAACCATCAAGCGCCTTTCGGGGCAATAAGTTGAGGTGCAGAAATGAAACTCATATACAAAAACAAGCGCGGGAGCTTAACCTTCGGGGGCGGCTCCCAAAATGATTTTAATATAACCGGTGACATAGAAGGGCTCGGCCCTGTTGATAAGAGGGTGAACACAATAACATACTACGGTATGTCCGGTGCAGACACCACAAACATAACCGACGGTACCAGAGCTATAACCTTTAGTGGTGACTTACTTATGACAACACGTGCACAGTATGCTTATATGATGTCAGTGCTCTCCGTGCCGGGTGTGCTTACTATAGAACTGCCGGACGGCGAAAGACGACTCATAGACGTTGCATATACTTCAGTTACTCCGACTGGCAGACATGGCGCATGGCGGACATATACGGTACAACTAAATTGCGATTATCCGTACTTCCGAAGCTCAAATGAGATTATGTTCAGAGCTTACGAAAAGATAAATCTCCTTGATTCAGACTTTACGTTACCGGGCGTTTTCACTACGGAATACAGCAATACAATTCTGAATTACAAGGGCAATGCATCTGCGGAGCCTGGGCAAATATGGATTTATGCTGATGCAAAAGACATGGTAGATTTTTCGTCTGACGAAGGCTCAGGAATATTGATTTCAAATCTTACCAATGGAGAATCAATACGTCTTGAATATTCTTTATCTGCAGGTGAATTAATAAAAATCAATGTGGCCGAAAGATCTATTGTTAATCAGAATGGTGCTGAGCTTATGCGGTATGTGAATCTTGACACTTTTTTTGACGGATTTCACCTTGAGCCCGGAGAGAACCTGATTAAAGCATATAATTATCAGAAAACACTAAATGTAACTATCCGCATGTTCTACACAGACTATTTTGTGGAGGCGATATTCTGATGGATATTCAGATTTTTGATTTTAACCTGAATTATTTAAAGCAAATACCAAACTGTAACAGCCGATGGGAACTTTACTATAATGATATCGGTACATTTGAGGGACATATTTCATTGAGCTCAACATTTGTGCCAGAGATGATTGAACGGCTTCAGAACCGTAATTTTTTTGTTGTGAAGCAAAAAAACTTTGCGGCTATTGCTATCGGATATGATGCTCAAAACGACTTTACTCTTTACGGAAGAACCTGCAACTGGATTCTGACAAAAAGGGTTTCAAAAAAATTTGAGGAACAGACTGACACGGCGCAGAACATAGCACGAAGATTTGTGAGTACCGCATTTTCGGACTGTCCGAATTTCATTATCGGAAGTTCTCCGGGTGCAACCGGTAATATCACTTTTGCAAAGGATTCCGACGGGTTAACATCGGATTATGTGAAAGAGTGTCTGAGCCTCAAAAATTACGGTCACAGTGTTGATTTGGATTTTGTCAACAAACAATGGAGATTTAACATTTCAAACGGTGTGAGCCGTAATTTTATGCGTTCAGAAGCAAACAAAACAGCATACAATTCAAGACTTACATATGATATTCTTGATTATGCTAATTTTGGATATTATGAAAAAGAAATTGTCACGACCGATTCGGAAGGAAACGAAGAAACAACAACAGAAACCGCAAGCATAAATGCCGAAAATAAAACAGGACTGCTCAGATGGGAAACTCTTCTGTCGGGTTGTACCGAGAGTGAAGCGCGTGCAGACCTCAGAAGCAAAAAGCCAAAGGACAACACTTCATTTTCAACAAGAAATATCAGATATGGCATTGACTACAATCTGGGTGATATCTTTAAGCTACATCTAATAAAAGGCATTTACCGTGCTCCGGTTGAAAGACGGGTTAACGGTGTTGAGGTTTTATGGAACGAATCAGGTTATTCAGAACGACCTATATTTGAAGTATTGGAGGAATGACGGATGTATTCAACTTATTTTGTCAACAACAAAACATATGGGGCAGATGATATCAATACCGTAATGGCAAGGCTTACCACTCAGGGAGTGAGTCTTTTTAATGGTGGAAATGATGTACTTATTGATGTAAATACTGCAATGTCAAATCTCGTTTCCGAAGGGGTTCAAAAATATGAATCTGATGGGTGCAAAGTAGTTAAATTATCAAACGGGCGATTTAAAATATCAAAAGGATGTTGTTGGATGCCGTCGGGAGCTTGCATCATATTTGATGAAGACGGTTATGAATTTACACCGAATTTTAAAACTGATACAGGCTCAAACTCTTCATCTTGTTATGTTTATCTCCGACAGGGTGGAGATACTTCCAACGAGGCAAGTAATGATATTAATATTATTATTTCGGGAACAGCACCGCAATCAGATGATGTACCTTTGGCGTCAATATCTTCATCTCAAGCGATTACCGACAGACGACAACTTGCTGAAGCAAAAATTTCTGTTCCGGCTCGTAACTTAGAATTAACACTAACTCCGGGGTTTGGTAACTTTTCAAAAAATTCAGTTAATTCAAAGTACGAAACAACAGTTTCTCACGATGTGAAAAAACTCGGTTACAGATATGCATACGACGAAGCTGGAATGAGCGGTACTGATGATGGTGGTGAATACTACTTGTGTGAGTTAACTGAAGAATACAAAAAAGTTTCAACACGTACATTTAATACCTCTAATACCTCTGGTAATACCGGAGCTTTCATTGCTTGCCACATAACCTTGTATATGCGAAAAATCGGAACCACGGTATACATGTGTGCATCAAGTGATGCTCCACCGGTAAGTACAATAAGGTACAATCTTAAGTTATTAATAGGAGAAATACAATGACAACGTTAAATATTGATATATCAAATAAAACGATAGATTCATATATGTTAAACAGCGATATAAATAATCTGAAAATTGCATTTTCGGGCATTCCTGAAGCTTGGCAAGGCAAAACAATATTCGCAACTTTTATCCAGGATGATATAAATCCAACTGAAGAAGTGATGGATGGTGTTGTGCAAGTACCTAAACCTATTCTTGAATCCGCAACGGATTTTTACGTGGGACTCTATGCAGTTGCTTACGGTTCGACTGATATATTACAACCGGCAAAACCAATATTAATACATATAAATTCCGAAGCCTCGGACGGTCTTAATATTAATGATCTGGCAAAAGCGGTACTGAAGATAAACGTACTTAGCCGCAGCCTATCTGATGTTGCTCTTAGCGGTGAATATGGTCACCTGAAGAACACTCCGGTTGTGGAATTGGAATATAACCCAAATAGCGAAAGTGCACAAAGTGGAAAGGCTGTGGCTCAGGCTATTGCTAAGCTTGTGAATGGTTCTCCCGAGGCTCTTGACACATTGTTTGAGCTCTCCAAAGCTTTGGGTAATGACCCGAATTTTGCAACAACGGTTATGGATGCTATTGGCAACAAGGTTGACAAGATTGATAGTTACGGATTTAAGAAGAATGCGGCAACCCGCAACCGTATGACCTATCAGCAGATGATTAATTACATCGATTGTCTGCCGGATCGTGACAACTGGATGGGTAAGTTTGAACAGGTTCGCCATCTCTCCAAGAGTCAGAAGAGC
>JAZSOL010000015.1:0-11156 GCA_045536915.1 Clostridia bacterium | reverse complement strand
AGCGTTGCCATTGTTGAATAAAGCTGAGAACGGATAAAGTTTGCAAGATTCATATTTGATGAATGAGAGCGGAAATACATGGGTTTTCCGTTTTCTATTCCGGTTACGTGTTCTCCGGCAAGGTAATTGTAGGCAACAACGGAGCCGCAGTCTTCATCTGCATTTTTTGAATGATTGTAGAGCATAGAATAAAGGTCGGATTTTGAAAGTTCAATGCCCGCAAGCGAAGCAAATTCACCGAAAATATTTACCCAGCTGTCTATTTCGGCGGTGCAGTTGTTGCAGTGAATCATAGCGACGGGTGAACCGTCCGGTGTTGTTACCACATCAACTTCCGGATAATAATTTTTGAGCTGATTTTCAAGCACAATCATAGCAAATATTGAAGTTCCTGCCGACACATTACCTGTTTTCTTTTTAACTGCATTTGTTGCAACCATACCTGTTCCGGCATCACCCTCGGGCGGGCAGAGAGGAACTCCGGCTTCAAATTCACCTGTTGGATCAAGAAATACCGCTCCCGTGCTGGTAAGATGACCGCTCACATATCCTGCGGTCTGAACCTTGGGAAGAATATCATATATGCTCCATGAATATTTTTTTGAAGCTATCTCGTCGAATTTTTTCAGCATTTCTTCATCGTAGTTATTTCCATCTATTGGGAACATGCCGGATGCTTCGCCGATTCCAACTTCGTGCTTGCCTGTGAGCATGAAATGAATGTAGCCTGCAAGAGTTGTGATGTATGCGATATCCTTAACGTGCTCTTCGTCGTTTAACATTGCCTGATAAAGATGAGCTATACTCCATCTTTGAGGAATGTTGAATTTAAAAAGACTGCTCAGCTCTGATGCAGCTTTTTCGTTGGTGGTGTTTCTCCATGTTCTGAAAGGGGTGAGAAGCTTTCCGTTTCTATCAAATGCAAGGTATCCGTGCATCATTGCGGATATTCCCATTGCTTTTACTTTTGTGAGAGTAACACCGTATTTTTCGTTTATATCTTTTTTGAGGTCTTTGAAACATTCCTTAAGACCGGTGTGAATAAGGTTGAGGTCATATGTCCAAAAGCCGTTTTCAAACTTGTTTTCCCAGTCGAAACCTCCGCTTGCAACCGGAGTATAGCTTTCGTCAATGAGGCAGGCTTTTATCCTGGTTGAACCAAATTCAATGCCTAAATATGTTTGTCCGTTTTTAATTTTTTCTTTAATCATAATTTATCTATCCTTTAATTTAGAGTTTGATTTATTGGATTTTCTGAATAATTGAGTAAGAACACTTTCCAATTAAAAAAATTATACCATAAAAAATTTAATATGTCAATAAATGAGAAATTTGAGTTTCCCCATTTTTTGAATCTTTCGCAAAAATTTGATTTATGGGGATGTTTGAAAACGGAATTAGACAAAACACATCGTAGGGGCGATTCGTGAATCGCCCCTACGTTCTAACCCGATTTGATGGATGTCAAACAGAGCGATAAATCCGGATTTATCAGGAAGTTTAGGCTGATGAACAACGACTCCATAAATCAGAATTTAAAAAAATGGGGAAACTCAAATGATAAAAGAACTTGAAATATCATTTTTTTCATGATATAATATATCAGCTGATTCAATAGTAATATTTGTTATTATCTTGAAGGGGGATATATAATGATTAATTATGCACACAGAGGTGCAAGTGAATATGCACCTGAAAACACATTATCATCATTTTATCTTGGATTGCTCCAAGGTGCAAATGGAATAGAAACAGATGTTCACAGAACAAAAGACGGAGTTTTGGTGCTGTTTCATGATGACACCTTAGATAGAGTTTCCGATGTTGTTGGCAAACTTTCTGATTATACATTTGAAGAATTAAAGAGTGTAAAAATCTACGGAAACAGCACCACCGGTTTTTATGATAGAATTGTTACGCTGAGAGAATTTCTGGAAAAATTCTCTCAATATGATATACAATTTGCTATTGAACTTAAAGAGGAAGGCATTGAAGAAGACACGCTCAATTTAATAAACGAATTTGGTATTCTTAACAAAACAACATTTACAAGTTTTAAATATGATTACATCAGTAAGATTAAAGAGCTGAATTCCAAAGCAAGAGTAGGCTGGTTGATGTGTGAAGTGACTGATGAAAACATTAAAAAGCTTCTCGACATTGACGGGGAAGAGGTTGCGCCTCAGGCAGAGCGTATTACAGAAGAGATTATTGAAAAACTTCGCAAATCAGGCCTTGGTGTCAGAGCATGGGGAGTTTTTAATATCAGCCTTATGAAAAAAATGTGTGCATTAAAAGTTGACGGAATGACAGTTAATTTTCCTGACAGACTGTATCAGTTTTTGAATCAAGTGAAATAAGTTCATTTTTGTCCGTAATATATCGTCTTAAGAAAGGATTTTAAATATGAGTTTAAACTTATATCAAACTTCATCTCTTAATAAAACAATTACCGATTCCGGGGAAAAACCTATTTCATTGAAAAGACTTTCGTGTGTGAAAGGGGAAGAGATATCATATCAGATTGTTGCGGACTTTTCGTGGCAGCATAACTTTAAGGCGCGTGCAAAGCTTGGTGTGGAATAGAATATTTTGAAATGGCGCATCTTTTTTCGCAGTGGGGAGCAAAGTGCACTCCTGAAATCGTTGTGAACGAAAATGGCGAAAAAATCAATTCTCTTATCAAAGAAAAAACAGATGTTTAATAACGTAAAAAAACGAGGATTTCGTCCTCGTTTTTTTAATGGTTTTGTTTTATAAAATATTTATTCAATATTCGCCGGAACTTCCGATGCATCCGATTGAGCCTGAAGCTCAAGCAGACGTTTTTCAAGTTCTTCCTGTTGTCTTTTCTGCTCTGCTTCGCGGTATTTTTCTGCATATCTTATATCAGCTTCCGCACCGAGTGTGTTGTCTGTATCCGGTTCGGTAATCTGATAATCTATGATGTAATTGCTGTAGAAGTCGGAGCTGGATGCAAGCTCATTTGATAAACCGTCAACACCTTTAAGTTCACACAGCGTGGGCATATCCGAAAACAGATTTACTCCGAGTCCCAATGATGCGCTTCCCCATTTTACGCCTAATGCTGCAAGGGTGGTGGGGAACATATCAAGAGTTGAAAAATCACGGTTTTTCTCTGTTCTGTAATCAGGGTTAAGTCCGGTATTTATGAAGCAGTTATATATTCTTCTTCCGCGTTGCATAATGTCTTCGTCAATGCGGTTGAAATAGTTGTGGTCCATTGTAATATGGTCACCTGCCAGAACAATGACCGTATCTTCATAAAATGGCTGTTGTTTTATCCATTCAATAAATTCATGAATCTGTTTGTCGGAACAACGTATTACATTTGCATATTGGTTGTCGTAGTTTGCTTCGCACTGCTCGCATTTGTATCCGTCGGTAAAATGAGTGTCAACCGTCAGCATAGTAAAGTTAAAAGGTTTTCCTTCGTTGTAGAGATTTGTTATTTCATACTTTGCATATTCAAAAAGCTTCTGGTCTTCAAATCCCCACCATCTGAAATAGTCTTTGGGAATCAGCATCCTCTCTTCGGCTGTGTAGTAATCAAAAATGCGGTAGTTTCCGTGCTCAACAAAATACGCTTCTCTTTTTGCATATGATGCAATTGAACCCACCATAAGTTCCTGATTGTATCCGGCTGATTCAAGAATTTCACCAATGGAGTATGCTCCGGGAAGAAAAGTGTTGTCTTTCCCGAAATTCGATTTTGAAATAGGAATCGTAACCGGTATTCCGCTTGTCTGCGTTACCATAGCTGCCGCAGTCCAGGTTGTTCCTGCAACGGAATGTGCACCTCCGAGCAAATCTGTGTCTGAAAAACTTATATTCTCTTTTGCAAGTTCGGTAAGATAAGGAATATAATTGTCGGGCATCAAACCGCCTTCTGCAACGGATGCAAAAGAGCTTTCCATTGATTCGAGAAAAATATATATCAGATTTTTCTTTTTTTCAGGGAAAATATATTCCTGCTTTTCCGGGTCAGTGTATTCTTCATTATACACTTCGGTTTTTTGCATATAATCCTTAAAATAAGAAAATGCATCAATCTGAGAACCGAAAAACATAGCAGATGAAATAACAAAAGCTATAGATGCCAACACGAAATGCCTGTATATAAAATATATTTGCTTCACAGGCACTTTATTTATTTTTCTGATTACTGCATTTTTATTTAAAATAATTATATACGACGCAATAAGCAATATTATAAATAACCGTATTGCCGCCGGAACACAGAATGCAAGACATCTGTTTACCGACTGCGTGCTTCCGTCGCTCATAGGAACTCTTGCATAGAAAAGCAGTCCTTCAAGTGTGTTTCCCCTGAGATGTATGCCTGCGAGTGTTATGCCGATTCCAACTGAGAAAAAGAAAGACAGAATGAATGCTTTGTGAAATGATTTCCAGTCAAATATTTTCACGGATTCTTTAATACTGCCGATTAACTTTTTGCACATATCCTTTTTCATATACATTTATCACTCTTTTCGAATGTAGCTGAATTTATACATACTCAATCATTTTATCATAAATACAGTTTATTTTCAATATAAAAATAATCCAAAAAAAAGCACAGTTAAAGAAAAAAATTAATATTATTTGTGCGAACATCAGATCGCTAAATCCGAATATGTCTGAAAAACAGCAAAAAATAAAATCCAACGTAACATTTGACAGCATCATTTTTTGATGATATAATAAATAAAAATGCAAAAAAGAAGGTAATTTAATGTTAGGACTTGTTGTTGAGGGCGGTGCAAACCGTACATATTACTCAATAGGCGTAATGGATGCTTTTTTAGATAATGGCATTGAGTGTGATTTGTTTGTGGGTGTGTCTGCCGGAGTTGCAAACGGAGTTTCCTATATATCCGGTCAGAAAGGCAGATGTCTCAAACTCGGACTTAAATATATTAACGATAAGCGATATATGGGGTGGAAATATTTTTTGAAAAAAGGTAATAAAAGCTATTATAACCGTGATTTTATTTTCCGGGAAATACCAGAGACGTTATTGCCTTTTGACTGCGAAAAATATAATTTGTCGGATTGTGAAGTATATGCAGTTGTAACGAATATCCGCACCGGTCTGCCGGAATACCACAGGGTATCGGCTGATGATAAATCATGGACTCTTCTTCAGGCAAGCTGTGCACTACCTATTATGTTTTCTCCAATAGAAATAAATTCTGAAAAATATATGGATGGAGGATGCACAGACCCTCTTCCTGTGAGATTTGCATATGAAAAAGGATGCGATAAGGTTATAGGGATTTTAACAAGGGAAAGAACCTATAATAAAAAAGATGAAGCTGATGTTGCAATTTCTTCGTTTCTATACGGTAAATATAAAGCTTTTGCGAAGGCGCTTAAAAACAGAACAGAAGTTTATAACCAAAGCCGCAGTTTCCTTTTTGAAAGAGAAAAAGAGGGGAGAGCATTCGTGTTCTGCCCGGATAATACATCCGGATGGAAGAGAACAGAAAAAAGAACCGATATGCTCGAGATAATGTATAATCAAGGTTATAATGATGTTGTTAAACGAATTGATGAGTTAAAAAGTTTTTGAATAGTTAATCAGTACCCGGCAATTTTTTTGTCGGGTTTTGCATTTTTCAATTATTTTCATATTTGCAACTTTATGTAAACCAACATTAATTTAATGTTAAAATATTTAAAAGCAAAATAAAATATCCACCGCCTTTTTGCCGTATAAATACAGTTATACACACGTTTATCCACTTTATCCACATTTTAAATAATTAAAACTAATATATTTAATGTAAACCATAATTAAATATATCCTGTTGTTAAAATTACACAATAATACAATCCACTTTAACGCTTTACCATACTAAAGCACGAAAATTCACTTTTGCTATTGAAAAAAAGAGAGATTTGTAATATAATAAATGACATTGAAAGATTAAATACGGAAAGAGGTTAATTTATGAATGTTTATAAATTAAAGGATATAACAAAAGAGCAAAAAGATTTTGTTATGAAAAGAGCAGAGCTTGATATCACCGAGTTTATTCCTACCGCAACAGAAGTCAGCTATGATGTTAAAAAAAGAGGGGATGAAGCGGTTTTGGAATATACCGCAAAATTCGATAAGGTTTCTCTTACATCAGATAGAATCAAAGTTACTCCTGAGGAGATTGAAGCGGGCTATAATAATATAGACGAAACTCTCAGAGATGCCATAACCTATGCGGTAAAAAACATTAAAAACTTCCACTCCAAGCAGATGCCGGAGGAAATGTGGTTCACAAATGTTGACACGGGACTTATGGTTGGCGAAAAGGTAACTCCGGTTGTTGATGTGTGTTTGTATGTCCCCAGAGGTAAGGGGAGCTTTCCGTCGGTTCTTTGTATGCTTGGTTCTCCGGCTGTTGTTGCAGGAGTTGAAAAAATTATTGTGGTTACTCCGCCAAATGAGCAGGGAAATGTTGATGATGCAATTCTTGCCGCTGCTAAAATAATCGGCATAACCGAAATCTATAAGGTTGGCGGAATTCAGGCTGTGGCAGCTGTTGCGTTCGGTACTCAAACTATTCCTAAATGCCACAAAATCATAGGACCCGGAAATGCTTATGTAACAGCTGCAAAACGTGTGCTTTCAAGTTATATTGATGTTGGTCTTCCGGCAGGTCCGAGTGAGTGCATTATTTTAGCAGATGAAAAAGCTGACGTTCATAAGGTTGCTCTTGATATGATGATTGAAGCCGAACACGGTCCCGACAGTGCGGCTCTTCTCGTAACAAACAGTCCTGAACTTGCAAAAAATGTTATTCCGATTGTTGAAAAACAGCTTGAAAAACTTTCAGAAAAAAGAAGAAGCTTTGTAACAACCAATTTCAACACATACGGCGGTATTGTTATTACTGATACGATTGATGAGGCAGTGGATTTTGTGAATGAATATGCTCCCGAACATATGGAAGTAATGACTGAAAATCCTTTTGATACACTCGAAAAAATCAAAAATGCAGGTGAAATTCTTCTTGGAAACTACACCCCCGTAACGCTTTGCAATTTCCTTCTCGGTCCTAATGCTATTTTGCCAACGGGTGGATTTGCAAAAACATTTTCATCAGTTTCCGTGAATGACTTTATCAAACGTTCGTCTGTTGGATATGCAACAAAAGAAGGCTTTGAAGCGGTAAGATGGAAAGCCGCTGCAATTGCAGAAGCTGAAGGCTTTGAAACTCATGCTCTTGCTGTAAAAGAAAGATAATTTTGAAAGGCGGATAAACCAATGAAAGATGTTAAGGTTATCAGAAAAAGCACCGAATCAACAATGACTGTGTCGCTTAATTTTGATGGTGTTTCCCCTGATTACAGAAGCAAAATCAATACAGGTATAGTATTTCTGAATCATATGATAGAGCAGATTGTGTGGCGCAGTGAGGTCAATATTGTTGCAGATGTAAAGCTCGACAGATTCAACCTTAGCCACGTAATATGTGAAGATTTGGGAATGACTTTCGGAAAAGCAGTTGCAAAGGTTGTTGAAGATAACGGTGCAGATGGGATAAGAGGCTTTGGCGATGGTATTGGGATTATTGATGAAGCTTTTTGTCAGTCTGCAATAAGCTTTGAGGGAAGGTCATACCTTGATTTCGATATCAATTCGTGTGTGATGCCTGATTCTACGGAAGGAATGCTCTCGGAAGATTTGCTCACCTTTATTGACGGTTTTGTTCAGGGTGCACGTTGCACACTTCATATCAACCTTACTAAGGGCGAAAACGGACATCACATATGGGAAGCTATTTTCCGCTCAATAGGTATTTGCTTAAAAAATGCCCTTGAGATTGTGGAATCCAGAAAAAATATGTCATCGGGAGTTGCGGGAAGGATAGAATATATCTATGAGTAAAACTCTTGATTTGAACACTTTTAAAGCAAAATATGATGTGGCAGTTTTCGATATGGACGGAGTTATAACATCAGAACAGACCTACTGGGATGTTGCCTCTCTCACAGCATATGAATTCATAAATACATCCAGTTATTTCGGCAAGGAAGAAATTTCTGCTGATGAAATGTATAGTAAATTACCTCAAATCCGAAAAGAAATTATGTGCTCCGACAAGGTTATTTCATTGTGTAAAAACACGGGCGTTAATTCCAACTGGGATCTGGCATATGTTGCAATCGGAATGTGGCTTGAATTTAAAAATGAGACGGATTGTATTTCCTTTCTTGAAAAATGCCCGGGGCTTTGTGAATTGTATGAATCAACAGCCGGTTTTATCTCGGAAAAATCCGGATATGACATTGCAGATTGCCGCAGAAACAGCAGAGTATGGAATGAAATTGTAAATTGCTTTCAGGAATGGTATATGGGTCAGGATGAATATGTGAAACGATATTGCAAAAATCCTGTTCTTAAAAATAAACCTTTTATGGGACTTAACGAAAAACCGTTACTTGATATTGAAAAACTCAAAATATTTCTTGCAGAGCTCAAAAACAGCAAAATTGTGCTCGGCATTGCAACGGGAAGAGATTATTTTGAAATATCAACACCTCTTAAAGCCTGGGGAATATATGACTTTTTTGATGAAAACAGAATTATAACTTATGACTATGTTAAAAACGGTGAAGCCGAAATGAGAAAAAAAGGTATTGATGCTTCGTTCGTCAAGCCTTCTCCCTATTGCTTTGTTAAATCAGTGCTCGGAAAAGATTTTCCTGATGAAAAAATAGCACTTGGTGATTATGAAATAAATAAAAAAGTTATTGCAGCAGGCGATGCAGGAGCAGATATATTTGCAGCAAAAAGTGCGGGATTTGATTTTGTTGCGGTTCTCACAGGGATAAACGGAGATGCGGCGAGAGAGTTTTTTGAAAAAAACAATTCTGACTATATAAATAATTCGCTTCTTGATATTGTCTGACAGGAGTTAAGCTATGAATATTACAACACCCATTTCAAAAGAAAGCCTGAAAAATCTTAAAGCAGGCGACAGCGTTTTTATAAGCGGAGTTATCTACACCGGACGAGATGCAGCGCACAAACGGATGTGTGAGGCTCTTCAAAATGGTGAAAAGCTCCCGTTTGATATTGAAAATCAAATAATATACTATGTTGGTCCATGCCCGGCAAGACCAGGTGAGGTAATAGGTTCCTGCGGACCCACAACGAGCTATAGAATGGATGCATACGCACCAACCCTTATAGAGCTTGGCCTTGGCGGAATGATTGGAAAGGGTCTGAGAAATGATGAGGTTAAAAATGCCTGCACAAAGCACGGATGCGTGTATTTCGGTGCCATAGGCGGTGCCGGTGCACTTCTTGCAAGCCACGTGAAATCTTCGGAGATTGTTGCATATGAAGATTTGGGCACGGAAGCAATAAGAAAGCTTACGGTAGAAAATTTTCCGGTAACAGTTATAATGGATGTTTATGGAAACAACTTATATGAATCAGGAAAAAATAAATACAGAACACTTGATAAATAATATTATTTTTTAAAACTTACTCTTGATTTTTTTGAGTATTGGGTATATAATATTAGTGTAATTTTGAAAGGAGAGAAAAAAATGGCTTCAATAACTAAAGATACAATCATTATGGACGTTTTGAAACTCGATCAGGGCACAGCACCTTTCTTTTTTGAAATCGGTATGCACTGTCTCGGATGTCCTTCCGCAAGCGGCGAAACAGTAGAAGAAGCTTGCGCTGTTCATGGCGTTGATGCTGATGAACTTGTTAATAAGATTAATGAATATTTGAAAGATAAATAATCTTTTTAGCAAATAAAGTCATAAGGCCTGTGTCATTCATTGATGCAGGCTTTTTTGAAATCTGAAATTTATTTAACGGGAGTGTGTGAAATGTTATTATTTGAAAGCGATTATATCGAAGGTGCGCATCCGGAAATTCTCGGGCGTCTTTGTGAAACAAATCTTGAACAGTTGTCCGGTTATGGAATGGATAAATACACAAAAAACGCAAAAGAAAAAATAAAATCCGCTTGTGGGCTAAGTGATGCTGATGTGTATTTTCTTGTGGGCGGAACGCAAACGAATCAAAATGTTATAGATGCATTGCTTTCGGGAACGGAAGGTGTTGTGTGTGCAAACAGCGGTCATATTGCCACGCACGAAGCCGGTGCGATAGAATATACCGGTCATAAGGTTCTCACCGTAGAGCATAGCCTTGGTAAAATAATTCCGGAAAAGCTCGAAGAATTTATGAATGATTTTTATTCTGATGAAAACCACGAACATGCTGTATGGCCGGGGATGGTTTATATTTCTCATCCCACCGAATATGGCACATTGTATTCTCTTGAAGAACTAAAGTCTATTTCTAAAATATGCAAATACTATAATATGCCTCTTTATCTTGACGGTGCCCGTCTTGGATATGGCCTGATGAGTGACGGCACTGATGTTACTCTTAAAGATATTTCTGATCTTTGCGATGCTTTCTACATAGGCGGCACAAAGGTTGGCGCACTTTGCGGCGAAGCAGTTGTTTTTCCGCACGCAAATGCTCCGAAGCATTTCTTTACTCATATTAAACAACACGGCGCTCTCCTTGCCAAAGGCAGACTAATCGGAGTTCAGTTTGATACTCTTTTCACTAATGATTTATATTTTAAAATAAGCCGTCATGCAATAGAAATGGCAAATAGAATCCGTAGTGCTTTTAAAGAAAAAGGATATAAAATCTTCATTGAAACCATAACAAACCAAATTTTTGTTGTGTTGCATAATGAAAAATTAAAAGAACTCTCAAAAAAAGTATCTTTCGGGTTCTGGGAAAAATACGATTCGGAGCACATAGTAGTAAGAATTGCCACAAGTTGGGCAACCACACCTGAGGCTGTTGATGCTCTCATAGATATAATCTGAATATGTAATATTAAAAGAATGCACATTATTTCTAAAAACAGTATAATGTGCATTTTTTTGCTGTTCAAGTGTCTCTCCAAAGAATGCGAGCTGAAAGCGAAGTATGATTTGGTGTGATAAAAAGGCAGAAAAAGAGCCCTTAACCAACGAGGTTAAAGGCACAAATAATGCGGGCGAAGCCGAGGCGTAGGGTTCAACAATCCGGTGGATTGTTGAATAGCCGAGTGTCCCTCCAAAGAATGCGAGCTAAAAGC
>JAZSOL010000075.1:0-2105 GCA_045536915.1 Clostridia bacterium | reverse complement strand
TCTATGAGTGCACCGGGAGTGCCGATTTTCCAGTCATGCCAGTTATAGCCCGAGGTGGAGCGCCATCCGGTGCCGTTTATTTCATCAATACCGTAGCGGTTTTCATAGAACCATTCAAGAGCATAAAGAATATCCGCTTTGAGCGACTCATTCTTATAAAGCGAGGCGCCATAGGTACCATAGCCCGCCGCCATCTGATAGATACGCAGTGCGGTTGTGGTCATGTCGGCTGAGGCCAGAGTGGTTATGCCTTCAAAAAGCTCTGAAGAGCCCGGCTCTTTAATAAGAAGCTTTTGTGCGTTTGAGGCTGTGTTGTTGAGGGAATTTATCCGTTTTTTTATGTCGGAATCATTTGAAGCATTTACTGTTTCGTTTCCAACGATAACCTTAAGCCAGTTTTGGATGACCTTTTCACAATCTCCTGAATCTGCATCATTTGAAGCTGATGGAGCTATTTTGTATGCCATCTGCTCCGTGAGAAGGTTCAAGCCAAAGGATTCATAGGCATTCAAAGCCTCAATATCATCAGCCGAGCCGAACACTGCAAGCCTGCCATCTGCCTGATACGGAATATCAAACAAGGTGCACACGTCGTTAAGAGGAACATACATCTTTCCTTCTATTATGTGTGCCGGATTTGACAGCTTATAGTCATATGCTCCGACTTTTGCAACAGATGATGAATCGGCAAATGTGATTTTCAAATCTCCTTTTGAAACCGAATCAGCCGTCGAAGTAAATTTTAAAAGCTCTGAAAAAAGGCTAAGCGGTGCATACACGGTTTCATAAATATATTCAGGTAACACCGAAAGCATTGTTTCGGATTTTCCGCTGATTGCCTTCTTTTCACCGGCATATACGGCATATGAATCAAGAAGTGTTTCTTCTATTGTCTGCGAATAGCTTACCGCCTCAACAGATGAAATATAAAGCACAGTTGAAGCTTTGGAGACGGCATTCCAACCGCCAAGGTTAAAATACATTCCGTCTATAGAGTTCCATGATGTGATGCCTCTTGACGGAGCAAATGAGCTTAGCGGAAGATCAATTGTTTTCCATCCGGACCAGTTAACATTAATAGTGTAAAGCCAGTAGCCGTTGTTGATTGTGGATGAGGTTTTTGAAAACACCACATTAATGCGTTCGCTATTGGCAGATTGGCTATAGATATTGAAACGCATGTAATCTACCTTTGACCAATCGGTGATATAGCCATTTGACGAAAACGAAAACATTTTGGTGCTGACCTCTTTTGCCGCTACAGGAACTTTGAGTTTAAGAGAGCCCAAAGCACCGCCATAGGCTTGCTCTGTTGAATAGGTTGTGTTCGCATCTCGCAGAGCCAATGCTGTCACAGCAGAATCCGAAAAATCAATTTTTGATTTCAGAGCTGCGGCATTTGCAGTCATAATATTAACCGGAGCAAATACTGAAATCAGCATAATAAATGATAATAATGCTGATATTATTTTCATGATTTTGTTTCGTGATTTATTTTTCATTGTTCACCACCCTGATAAATTAATTCAGGTTTTTATTATATGCGTTAGGAGTATTCTCCATCGGCTGCACACAAAGCCCTACTACTGCACCGAAGCGGTCTCCGGCGCAACCTTATGTGCAGCCTTTTGAAGAAATGGTCTGACATAGCGGGAGCAACACTCCCGGGACATCAGCTAAAATTATTTACTGAGCTTGAATGAATATGTTCTGCCGGTTGACTTATCGAAGTTGAGCTTGATGGTTGTGTTGGTGCCATCATTTGAAACCTCGGCAAATTCATCGGCTTCAACTGTTGTGAGAGCAGAATTTATTGTGACAGTTCCTTCTTTGAGCTTGCGTGTGGGATCGGAAATGCCGATTTCCATGCCATCATCCGTTCTGCGTGCTATAACCATACAGGGCACGCTTGCTGTGATACCGGCAATTGAACCGGGCTGCCAGAAGGTGATGTAGGTTATGCCGGTGCGGTTATCGGTTGCCGCCTGAAGGTTTTTGTCGTTGGCAAGGAAGGTGATGTTGCCGCCTGAAGCAAATGCGGCTGTTTCCTCACTTGTCATGCCGGGAAGTACAACATATGCATATCCGCCGTCTGTGGGGTTAAC
>JAZSOL010000094.1:0-2573 GCA_045536915.1 Clostridia bacterium | reverse complement strand
CTGACTGTTTATAGGGCGAACGCTGAGTTCAATCAAAATTCCGTCAGTTCATTACCTTCTTATCATAACAAAAATAAGCACAACATCCAAACTATATTTTAATAGTTCAGTGCTATGCTTATATAGTACCAAATCAAAATTCACATAAGAAAGGAGACAAAATGACCCACTACAACTGGCAAGACATAAAAGACGACTACATAAAATCCACGCTGACTTTAAAAGAGATATGTGATAAACACGGTATAAAAATAACTTTACTAAACTCCAAAATCAACAAGGAGGGCTGGCGTGAACTCAAAGAAATTTCCGACGAAGAGCTCGAAAACCGCACAAGAAGAATCCTTAATCTCAGCGACAGAATTCTCGACAAGGTTGAAAAAGCAATTGAGGAAGTTTCAACCCACATTATAAGAACAAAAGAAAAAACAAAAGATGTATCCTATGACGAGGAAACCAAAAAACCGCTCAACGAATGTATCAGAGAAACAGAAAAGGAAGAAGTGGTTGAGTGCCTTGTTGACACAGGCTCTCTCAAGCAACTCGTGGCAACTTTGAAAGACGTCAGAGACATCCAGCTCGGATTTTCTCAGGACACTTCAAAAACCAATGATGAAAACGAAAGCGGAGTTATAATGATATCCGATGCTCCCATTCATCAGAATGAAGGTGAAGCGGTATGAACGTAATCTGGACACCTCAGGAAAAGCAGGCGCTTTTTCAGTCGCGCACAGAATATGAAGCGCTCTACGGCGGTGCGGCCGGAGGCGGAAAATCGGATGCTCTTCTCACCGAGGCTTTAAGGCAAGTTGGAACAGGTCACTACAGAGCATTAATCTTAAGAAAAACCTACCCACAGCTCTCGGAACTTATCGACAGAAGCCGGGAGCTTTATTCAGCCGCATTTCCAAAAGCAAAATTCAACGAAACAAAACACGTATGGGTGTTTGAATCGGGCGCAAAAATTTATTTTGGTGCAATGCAACACACCAAAGACCGAATAAACTATCAGGGAAAGCGCTACGATTTTATTGCATTCGACGAGCTTACTCACTTTACCTGGGATGAATATTCATATATGTTCTCCCGAAACCGACCGTCAGGCTCCGGAACGCGCGTGTATATCCGCTCCACAACCAACCCCGGCGGAATCGGACACGGCTGGGTCAAGGAACGGTTTATCACAGCCGCCCCGCCTCTCACGCCCATAATCACCAAAATGAACGTTGCCACCCCCGAAGGAAAGCTTCAAACCGTTGAGCGCGACAGAATCTTCGTGCCGTCAACCGTTTTTGACAATAAACGGCTTCTTGAAAACGACCCGGGCTACATAGCAAACCTTTCCATGCTTCCCCACAAGGAACGTCAGGCACTTCTCTACGGCGACTGGGATTCTTTCTCCGGTCAGGTTTTTACCGAATGGAAAAATGACCCCTCCCACTATAAGGACCGCATATTTACCCACGTTATTTCCCCGTTTGAAATTCCGTCCGGCTGGCGAATATACCGTGGTTTTGACTTTGGTTATTCAAAGCCCTACGCCGTCCAGTGGCTTGCCGCCGACCACGACGGCAGAGTCTACGTTATTGCCGAGCTCTACGGATGCACCGATTCTCCGGACACTGGAATAAAAGATACCCCTGCCGAAATTGCACGCAAAATCCGCGAGCTTGAAAGCACTCATCCAAATCTCAAAGGCAGAAAAATCAGAGGCATTGCCGACCCTGCAATTTCAAAAGCAGAAACAGGGCAGTCTATAGCCGATATGATGGCACGTGAAGGAGTGTTTTTCGATTTTGGCGACAACGAACGACTCCCCGGAAAAATGCAGTTTCACTACCGCCTCGCATTCGACAATAACGGCATTCCGATGATGTATGTTTTCGAAAACTGCCGTCATTTCATAAGAACCGTGCCGAATCTTATCTACGACGAATCAAACGTTGAAGACATCAACACCAAAAGCGAAGACCATATCTACGACTGCGTACGCTACGTTCTTATGGCAAATCCGATATCCCCCAGAAAAAACCATCACCCGTCTGCCGTTAAATCGTTTGACCCTCTCGACATTGTGCCTCAAAAGCTTGAAAAGTATAATTTCTATTCATTATAGATATTTTGAGGTGAAATTTTGATTTATCGGGGAGATTAATATACAAAAACCATCCGGCGGCGGATAGGTTTTGCGAAATGGCAGGAATATCTATGCTTTTTTCTTCACTAGGGCTTCGGATTGAAGCCTACGGCTTTCAATCCTGCAGAATCGTTACGAAAAAATCATAGATACACCTGCCCAACTTTGGTAATTCGTCTGTTATGCCGCCTATTTTCTACGATAAACACTAAACTTTCACTCCGGCAAAATGAATATGTATTGTAGATGCGTTAAACGGACAGCGTTAAAAATCATCTTTTCAGGGTGGGAAACGAGGCATATCATTTTCCTTTGCCGATGGCTCGTTTTAGCCGGTGTATGCATCTGGGTGATGCATTCGCCGGCGACCCCTGAAAAGGTGATTTTTAATGCGAAAAGTCCGTTTGTTAGCATCGGAAATACATATTCATTTTGC
>JAZSOL010000007.1:0-11558 GCA_045536915.1 Clostridia bacterium | reverse complement strand
TCACCGAAGGCGGCGTGTTCCCGGAAGAACTTCTTAAGAATTTCATTTCTTCAAAACGAAGCGAGCTCAAAGAACTTGCGGCTATTCCGCATCCGGCAGAGTTTGAAAAATATTATAATCTGTAATTTATATTTTTGCCGTAACACTCGTATATTTTTAATTAAATTACTTGACTTTTTTGGGAAAAAGTTATATAATATTTATACAATTGCGTAAGGAGGATGATATGAATAAGAAACTAAAAATTATTTTGATTGTCCTGCTTGTGATTGCAATTGCGGTCGGAGCATTGGTCATTTGGCAATGGGGTAACATTAAAGCAGTGTTTATGACGTTTAAGTATTCAGAAGAAGAAATAAACACTCTTATTGTTGAAAATGATGAAAAAATCGAACGCATTCTCGATGAAATTACACCTCATAATCTTAGAGCTCTTACCGAAGAAGAAATGGCGAAACTTCAAAGCGGCGAGCTTACAAGAGAAGAAGCTCTTTTGCTCATAAAGGGGTTGTCTTTATCTGACGAAGAGAGGCTTGCATTAGAAGAAGCTATTCAAAACGGTACTTTTAAAAATGCAAACGAGCCTGAAAGTGAGTCCGGTGTAAATCAGAAATCCGGAAAAAACGTTGATGAAAAAAGCAAAGTAAACACATCAGGTGTTGATGATATTATTGCTGAAATATATCTTTTGCGTGCAGAATATGTTAATGCATTGTCGGGACTTGAAGCGGAAGCTGTGAGTTCTGCCAAAAGCATACCTAATAAGGAACTCACTATTTCAAAAAGACTTGATTTTATAGAATCCTACACAGGGCGTGCAGTTGCTCTTGAGGGGCAGTGTGATGCAAGGATGAACAGCCTTATAGCGCTACTTGATGAGGAGCTGAAAAAAACAGGCGGAAACAGAGCCGTTATTTCTGAAATCCGTTCTGTGTATGCATCTGAAAAAGAATTGAAAAAATCGCAATTGCTTAGTAAATACGGTAAATATTTCAAATAATCTATAGAGGAGAGATGTTAAAATGAGAAAAAAACTTACATGCATTATTCTTTCACTTTTAATGCTTGTGCAGTGTGTACCTCTCGTGTATGCAGCACAATGGACAGACAGTGTGGCGCCTAATGCAGATATGGAAGTTAAAAGAAGCGATGGTGCAAACTTTGTTAACGGACCTGTGACTATTAATGGGAAAACTGCAGAAGCAGATTTTAAAGTAACACTTGATATGAAAGCTGTTTTCAGTAAATTTGTGGAGTGGTATGAAACGGGATTAACTGTTATCAATAATATGGTAACTCTTAATTCTTCGCTCAACAAAGACGAACTTATATCTCAGCTTAATGCTCTTGAAATAACCGGTGAATTCACCGTTGTTATTACATATCCTGCAGAACTTGAAGTTCCCGAGGCTTTTATTAAAGGCGGTAATATGTATGGTTTCAGTGAAATTGCAAAGAAAGCTTTCTACGAAATCAGCAGAACCCCCGGTCAGTCTGCAGACGGAAAAGAAAAAACAATAACTATTGTAATCGGTGTTACTGATGCAAACAGTGCAGATGGTAATCTTTATGGCGGTGCACTTTATGCAAATAAAAATGAATATCTTGCATATGATGACGGAATAACCCTCACTGCTGAAGGTGTGTATGTTCCCGATGAGGGTACATATACCGCTATAGGAACTCTTACAGGCTACACAGAAACAACCGGTACAGTTGGTTCGAAAAATGCAAGTCTCCGTGTTGATTATAAAGGTGTTCAGACTCCGGGTAAGGAAAACAGCAAAGACACTGAAAACATAAGTGCCACAGTAATTCTCGAGAAATCCGGCGGATACGGACCGAGCTCAAGCGGTGGCGGTGGCGGTTCTGTGTCAAGTAAAAAGGAAATCAGCTTTAATATCGACGGAGAAATAATCAAGGTTGAAAAAACAGACGGAAATATCAAAGTTTCCGACCTTCCCAAACCCGAAAAAGATGGATACACATTTGACGGATGGTATTTCGATGGTGCACATAAAGAAAAAGTTGAAACAGATTTTGTGATTAAAGAAGATATAACTCTTTACGGTCACTGGATAAGCAATACTCTGGATTCAGAAGATCATTTTGCATATGTAATCGGTTATCCCGACGGTACGGTGAGACCTCAAAACAACATCACAAGAGAAGAAGTTGCAACTATTTTCTATCGTCTCCTCAGAGAAGATAAGCTTATCAGCATTGCAACAGACGAAAACAACTTCATTGATGTTGAAGCCGACAGATGGTCAAATAAGGCAATTTCATCACTTGCCAACGGCGGTTACATAAAAGGTTATGAAGACGGAAGCTTCAGACCCGGCGACTATATTACAAGAGCAGAGTTTGCCACAATGGCAACAAGATATGCTCAGCTTACCGCTAATGGTGATATAAGCTTCACAGATACCGTTGGCCACTGGGCAGAAGAATATGTTAAAAAAGCTGCGGGCGCAGGTTGGGTAACCGGTTATGAAGACGGTACATTCGGACCTGAAAAATATATCACAAGAGCAGAGGTTATGACAATTATCAACCGTATGCTTGTAAGATACGTTGACGAAGAAGGTCTCCATAAAGACACTAAATTCTGGATTGATATGGATGGTACAGAATGGTATTACTACAACGTTCTTGAAGCTACCAACTTCCATGATTATGAAAGAAAAGAAGACGGCAAGCTCGAAAGATGGACCGGAATAAATGAAAATAAAATCTGGGTTGAACTCGATGAAATGGAAAATGCCGACTGATAATTAAAATCAAAACCGCAAATTGATAAATTCAGTTTGCGGTTTTCCGCTATACAGGAGAGATAAATTATTGCAGAAAAATGAAATCAGAAAAACAAATAAAAAAATTCGCTTTGCTATGAATAGTGATGAGGTTAAAGAAAAAAGCCGACTCGCATCAGAAATTTTTCTGAAAAGCGATGCATATGAAAAAAGCAGAGTATTAATGCTTTATATGCCTCTCGGAAATGAAACTGATACTTCGTATATTATAACTAAGGCGCTTTCAGACGGTAAGAAAATAGTGCTTCCCGTAACCGATATAAAAAACACGGATATAATTCCGTATTATGCAGATGACACTACCGTATTTGATGTTGGTGCATTTTCAATATCTGAGCCTAAAAATACTGCAGTGGCAAATGTTGATGATATCGACACGGTGATTGTGCCGGGGATTGCGTTTTCAAAGTACGGTGCACGCGTCGGATTCGGAAAAGGATTTTACGACAGATTTCTTAAAAAAAGCCGTGCTGTTAAAATTGGTTATTGCTATGCTTATCAGATTTGCGATGATATTATAGCCGATAATCATGATATACCAATGGACTATATTATCAGTGAGTGTGGTATAATTATTTGTGATAACTCAAATAGGGAGGAGTGATTTTATGGAGCTTAGTCCGAGACTTAAAAAAATTGCGGATTTAATTGCGAAAAACTCAAAAATTGCCGATGTGGGCACGGATCACGCATACATACCAATCTATTGCTTTGAAAATAATATTATAAGAAGTGCAATTGCAATGGACATAAATCCGATGCCTCTTAAAAGAGCAGAAGCCAATCTGAAAAAATTCGGTTTTATCGAAAAATCGCAGCTTCGTCTTTCAAACGGAATTGAAAAGCTTGAAAAAGATGAGGTTGACGTTATTGTTATAGCCGGAATGGGCGGACTTCTGATACGTGATATCATTGATGCCGGAAAAGAGAAAATTTCCGAATCAACGCTTCTTTTGATTCAGCCGATGATTGCACCGATGGAATTAAGATGTTATCTTTTTGAAAACGGATTTGATATATGCGATGAATATGTTGTCCGTGAAGAAAATAAGTTTTATAATATATTTGCTGTTAAAAAAGGTAAAACAGAGCCTGATGAAGAAAAGATTCATATCGGAAAAAACCTCAGAGTTAATTCTCCGGAGGTCTTTGAAGATTATATGGCATATAAAATAAGAGTGGCACGCAAAATTATTTCCGGAATGGAAAAAGCAGAATCACCGGATAGAGAGCTTCTTAATAAAAACAAAAAAGAGCTTGAAATATATCTCAGATATTACGAGGGGGAAAACTATGATAACCGTTGAAAATATTGAAAAGTATATGAATTCATTTTGTCCGCCAGCCCTTGCATTTGACGGGGATAACGTTGGGCTTATTGTTGGAAGACGCGATAAGCAGGTAAAAAAAATTCTCATAACTCTTGACGTTGATGAAAAGGTGGCACAAGAAGCCATAAGCCTTGGAGCAGATCTCATAGTTTCGCATCATCCGCTTATGTTCCGTCCCATAAAGCGTCTCACATCCGAAGACCATATGCAAAGAACTTTAATGCTTCTTGCCGGAAATGATATTTCACTTTTCAGTGCCCACACTAACCTTGACTGCGTTTGCGGCGGATTAAACGATTATCTGGCTTCAATGCTCGGGATAAACAACACATCGGTTATAGACGTTGTTTGCTCCGACGGTGAAACCGAGCACGGATTCGGAAGAATAGGGGAGCTCAGCGATGAGATTACTCTTGGAGAAATGCTCAATAGGTGTTGCAGAGTTCTCGGTGCCGGAGGAATTAGATACGTTGGTGATGCACAACGTAAAATAAAAAAAGTGGCTGTGAATTGCGGTGGCGGTGCTGATGCTATGAACCGTTGCATTGAGCTTGGTGCAGATTTGTTTGTCACGGGTGATGTGAAATATAATCCCGGACGTGATGCATATGATGCCGGTATGGCACTTATTGATGCCGGTCACTATGAAACAGAGCATATTGTTGTTGATTTGCTGCTTGAAAAGCTGAGCAGTGAATTTAAAGACGTTAAGTTTGAAAAATCAAAAGCTAATATTCCTGTTTTTAAATTTCACACTCTATAGATAAAATCCGTTGTAGCTTGCAGCATCAATTGTGAAAATTCCTGATGGCTCCGATGATTCTGATTTTTCTCCAATAATATAAAGGCTGTTGTATTTGCCGGGCTTTACTATTTGCGACGGGCATGTGAGAAAATCTTCAGAGTTATCGGAGGATTTTATTTTTAATGTGTATTTATCCGGAACAACAGCGAGATATTTACTCACGTCGAGGTAGTGAATATCTGCCGCAATGCATTCATTTCCTGCATATGCATCTACACATTTACACTGCCTTGAAAGATTGCATATTCTGATATGACCATATTGAAGATTGCTTTTTTGCGTGGGTTCATTTATAGCAAAAAGCGATATTCCGCCCGGTCCTTCCAATGCAGAAAGGGTGTAAACATCACCAACGTTGAAATTGATGGCAATCTGCGCCAGAACTTCGTTTTTGTTGCCCGATTTGGTTATTTTGAAAATCTGCTGTCCTGTTTCCGATTTCAGATAAGAAGAGAATGCGCCAAAGGGTATGCCGGCGGCCGAAAGGGTGTTGCAACGGTAAAAATCAAATCCGTTTCCCCGGGCTACTGCATTAAAAAAACGCACATACGGAAATAAAAAACATTTTGGTGTTAGATTGTTCATAAACTCACTCCTGAATAAATTCTTTGCTTATTGCGGCATCATCTTCAACATTCATTGTTTCAAAAAGCTTTATGTTTTCCGTGTCAATTTCTCCGATGTCGTTGCCGCTGAGGTTTTCTTTGGAAGAACGGTCAGCATCTTTTAACGGTTGGATATATGTGTATTCATTGGTTTCATTTTTAAATTTCGTGAGCTTTTCAAGGAAACCGCATATTTTTTCAAGTCCGCTTCCGATTTGCGCTACATCCGATTCTATTTCCGAAAGCTTTTTCATAAAAAATGCAGTATCGTCAAAATTACGGTAGTTATTTGCTGTATTCATTTTATTATTCCTTTCCGGTTGATTATAATTCATTCTGATGTTGTTTATCATATTTTGAGATGATATTTCCTCACCGCATACGGCACATATGTCGATGCCTTGCCTTATTGCTGATTCGGGTGCTCTTATGCGTGCAAATTCAAAACTGCGGCCTGGTGAAACGGGCGCAGAAAACGAGTTTCCGTTATCATTGCTTTCGGATTGCATAATAAGTCCGTTTTCAACCCATTGAATAAGAATTTGGCTGTTTGCCGCACATATGCACGGACTGCAGCTTCTTGCAACACCAAAGGTTATTACTTTTGATGACATATCACCTGATTTTCCAAACATAATTGCCGTGTAGCCTTTTCTTGGTGTTGTGTATGTGTGGTATGTATGTGAATCCGAAACAACCTGCCTGAAGCAAAATATTTCTTCGTCGGGCAAGTGACGGCTGTGCGGTATGCGTCGGAAATTTTCGTCAAACGCTTTTTCAATTCTTTTTCCGCTTACATCACGGTAATGCAAAACACATCCTGAATCGGTTTTGCAAACATAAAAATCCGCCCTGGCATCAAGAATATCTTCAACATCCGGCGTAAGATACGGTTCTGATGCCGAAAAACGATGCCGTATAAGCATATTTTTGCCTCCGTGTTCCATGCAGTAAAAAGCGCATAAATGGATTGCACCTTTAACAAGAATTATGTTTTTAATAAGTGCAATTCGGCTTTTACTTCTGAATATCTCATATTTTTTCCATTCTCCGTTTTCGGATTTTAAATATATGAGACCTCCGTCAGAAGATTGAATTGCAAAATGCTCAGTGTGGTCTGAATCGATTAATCCGTCAAATACATCGCTGACGTTTTCAATTATTATTTTCGGTGGTTCGTTTGAAACGGTCCGGATAAATCTTTTTTGTGAATCGGTATTGTAGACAGCGGCGTTTCCGGGTAATGAAAAATACAGTTTTATTTTCGGTGCCTCCTTGAGCCGTACAATGCTAAGGTTTCAGATTTAGCATCGTCCGGATTTTTATATGCGTTATTAAATCTTATTTATGATATGGGTTAAATATTACACTGGATTATATAATATTTAAACAAAACCGGACTATGCATAAATCGGATTTTAAGAAAAAATGTTAAAATTTAAAATAATGAGAAAAATATGTTGACAAAGGATGTATCCGGTGATATAATACAGTAGAAAGCAAAGCAGAGGTCCACCTCTCACCTTATGGTTTGAATGTACTTATAGGGTTTATACTTATCGTGTTTTGAGTAAGTGGGTGGATTTTGCCCACTTTTTTTAATGCTTTTGCATTGAGATTTGTGTGCAGAATTGACTTACGCTTTTGCTAAATTATTTATGGAGGTGCTTTGTCATCAGTAACAAAGACTTATTGATTAATGAAGAAATCAAAGACAAGGAAGTCAGATTGATTGATTCTGACGGCTCTCAGCTTGATATTGTTGATATTGATTATGCAATGAGAAAGGCTGAAGAAAGAGGAATGGATCTTGTTAAGATTGCTCCTCAGGCTAAACCGCCCGTATGCAAAATTATGGACTACGGTAAATATCGCTTTGAAATGGCTAAGCGAGAGAAAGAAGCCAAGAAAAATCAGAAGACCGTCAGCATAAAGGAAATCAGAATCAGCCCTTCAATAGATGTGCATGATTTTGACACCAAGGTTAATCATACTAAGAAGTTTTTAGCTTCCGGTGATAAAGTCAAAATAACAGTTCGCTTCAGAGGAAGAGAGCTTCACCATACCCAGCTCGGAAATGATCTTTTGCAGAAATTTGCAGATGCAGTTTCAGAAGTTGGAAATGTTGAAAAGGCTGCTAAACTCGAAGGCAGAAACATGTCGATGACTGTGGCACCGAAATAATCAAACAACTGAAACTTAAATATTCGGAAGGAGTGTACCAAGACTATGCCTAAAATCAAAACTCATAGAGGCGCGGCAAAAAGATTTAATCTTACCAAAAAAGGAAAGGTAAAGCTCAACCAGGCTTTCAGAAGACACATTTTAACTAAGAAATCAACTAAGAGAAAGAGAGCTTTAAGAAAGCAGGCATATGCATCTGCAGCAAATGCAGCTACAATCAAGAGACTGATACTTTATAAATAAAATAGAGGAGGCGTTTTAAAATGGCTAGAGTTAAAGGCGCTATGGCTACAAGAAAGAGACGTAAAAGAGTTTTAAAACTCGCAAAAGGATATAGAGGTGCTAAGAGTAAATGTTTCAGAACTGCGAAACAGGCGGTAATGAAATCACTCGTATATGCATACATCGGCAGAAAACAGAGAAAGAGAGATTTCAGAAAGCTCTGGATTACCAGAATCAGCGCAGCTGCAAAGCTTAACGGAATCAACTATTCTCAGTTTATGAACGGTATCAAAAAAGCAGGTATCGATATCAACAGAAAGATGCTTTCTGAAATCGCTATTGCTGATCCCGCTGCATTTACTGCACTTGTAGAAAAAGCAAAAGCTGCTTTAAACTAATTTAAACCAAAAATAAAACCTTTGTTGGATTTGTTTTCCGACAAAGGTTTTTTTGCAAAACCACCTCTTATATGAGACACAGTCTAAGGGGCAATAAAGGTCGTAGCGAAAATTGCTATGTTCTTTCATCATTGTAAAAACAATCTAATTCCCATTTTAAGGGGTTTGTGTCTATGTATTCCCATATTTTTTGATAATCTTTTTCGCCACGAATTATGTGGTCGTTGCACGAGGATTGCCAAATGTTTTTACCATATTCTCTGTTACAATATCTTTTTAATAATGATACAAATTTCGATGTTTCATTATTGTAGGGTGCGGCGGTTTCCGACGCACCGTTTTTATAATCTGTTATATCGAGTATTAAATGAAAATGATTAGGCATAATTACATATTTGTCTATTTTTATATGAGGATATTTTCCATTCATCAGCCGGATATGTTTATCAAGGATTTCTCCGTATTCAGACAGTATCATTTGCGGTGCGTCGAAATCGCCGCACCCTACTATTTTACCTAACAACTGCTTTCTGTCCTTCACGCATATCGTGAGAAAATACATTCCCGGAGCAGAATAATCATATCCTTTCAATCTTGTTGGTTTTCGTCTCGGTAAATCAATAATTGGTTACTCTTTTCCATAAAAAATTGCTTCAAAATCGGTATTTAAAATTTCTTTAATAAGAATTATTTCATCAGGATACAAATGTCGCTGACCTACTTCAATTTTTGCAATGGCACTACGAGTAATATCGCAACCTCTCAGTTGCAATTTTGTTGCTAACACATCCTGAGTCATTTTCACATTTTCTCTCGCAGTCCGGATATTTCTACCTATTTTTAATTCTATATCTTTATTCATATTATCACCTTTTTGCACTCAAATGAGAACATTTCTGTTGACAATATTATAATATGATGTTATAATAAATATGCACCTATACAAGTGCAATCTCAAAAATGCAGGCTTTAACTCCCTCCGTCTTGCCCATAATACTCAGTCAAACGCATACTTCCATCAATAGCTAACAGCCTGAATCCTTTATATTTTTTGTACGAGTTTTCATAGAATTGCGATACAAATTTTGACTATTTAATTATTCGTACTCCATATGCTGTTGTTGCATAATTTCCATCAAGTATCCATTTTTTATACCCTTTTTGAATTGTTGTATCTTCAGGCCATTCTCTTGCAGGTAATTCAGCTGCTTTGCCATATATTCTCCAGGAAAACGGAAAGTCCGTATGTTCTTTTTCGTCAATGATATCAAAGTCATTCATAAAGCCCAAAATATTGGATTTTAGCGGTAAAATCTTACGATTTGCACTACTAAGTAGCCAACTGCTGCAAACAAAAGCTTTGGGATTTATATTTAAAACATCCTTGAAAAACTTAGCCGCTTCCCTATAGGATTCTTGCCTTCCTTCTTCTGTCATTCCTCTGCCCGGGGGAATATGAATGTTTAAAACTATATCTCCTTTGTTGATAACTACTCCGTCTTTTTCATATCTGTCATACTCAAACTCGGCAGTCTCAAAATTAAATCTTCCGATTAAAAAAATGGCTGCTTTTAAAAGTCTGCCAAACCACTTAAATACAAATGTGCCATAAATTCCTTTTGTATTTAAGCACTCGTCAAACTTATATTTCAAATCCATAACAGTTGCAAGAAATATTTTTTTGTCGGCACCGATTTTCTCATATCTTGCACGGACTTCTTCAAGACATTCCAACAAAAAAACGTAACCGACACAATAGTAATGCTCATCAATTTCATTGGCGATATTTTCTAAAATATTGCATAAACCATCCATGTTTTCTTTGCCGTCAACATAATTCATATAGTTTTTTCTTACACATATGTATTCTTCGTTTCTGTTTAACTTATCTGATGTTTTTATAAAAAATTCTTGTGCTTCTTGTGGGATATCAAGATATTCCATCATTTTAACCGCATATTTTTCCATATTTTATCACCTCATATCATTATACTTTTCGTGAATCATCTTATTTTTTTCTTTAAGGATTTTTTGTATTGAGACGGAGTTAGTGAAAAATGCTTTTTAAAGCATCTGCAAAAAGTGTTCAAAGAATTGTATCCGCATTCATAGGCTATTTCAGTAAGACTTTTATTTGTTGCGTTGATTATGCTTGCTGCATATTCGGAGCGTACAGCACCTAAATATGTTCTGAAAGGGATTTTAAGCTGATTACAAAAAATATGTGCAATATACGAGGTGCTGTATCCAAATTTTTTACTGAGATATCTGATTGTTAGCGGTTTTTGGAAATTTTCGTTGATGAATGAAATTAAATCAGGTGCCAAATCCAGATTATCAGTTCCCTTGATTGAGATGAATTCCTGTTTTTCCATAATATCCGATAAAGCTACAAGAAGCCACCCTAAAAGTTCGATCTCGTCGATTTCGTTTTTCATTTTTTCAAAGGCAAAAACTGAACTTTCTGAGAATACATCAGTTTTTATAAAAGGCGAAAGAGGCCGGATGGTTAGTAAATTTGATATAATATCACTGAGGCAATCTGTTTTGCAGATGATAGAAATACTTTTTGTTTGTGTGTCAGGAGTATTATCAAAATCAATGTACTCATACAGAAGGATTTTCTTTCCTGAATGAATCGCGAAAAAAACAATTTATTAAACTTTTAAAAGAAGCAGATGCACTGCCTGTATATTGTGTCGGAGATGATGAAATTTGTTTCCGTGCAGGATATTTAAATGATGGAACAATGCTTGCCGCAATTTATGAACTTGGCATTGACCCCCTTGATAGCTTGACGCTTTATTTGAAGGAAAAGCCTGAGAGTATGGTTATGCTGAAAAGTGATGGGGAAGAGGCTCCGGTAAGGTTTGAACCCATAGGAAATGATATGTATATGGTGCATGTTCGGGTTGAATGCTTAAATCCCGTGATACTACTCATCCGATAAGGTGCAATGTTGGCAATATTATTGACGGTTAGTTGTTTTTACTTGTTGATATTTAAAATTTCTTTAATAAGAATTATTTCATCCGGAGAATTAAATGAATATATGTTAAGCGAGTGAGAAAAAGCAGTTACATATTCGATTAACATAAATTCTGTTGATGAAAACGATATCGAATAAGAGCATATGGTAAAAGAGGCTGTAGCAAAATGATTTTTCCGGTTTTGTCCGGGAGGCCGTCCCCTACATA
>JAZSOL010000095.1:0-3821 GCA_045536915.1 Clostridia bacterium | reverse complement strand
AGCGGTGGGGTTGCCAATTCCTCACCGCTTAATTTTATTTTAGAAAGGATATGATTTTTTGGCAGCTGAATACAGCTTTGTTCCTGTTCAGACCGTTGCGGTTGACGGAAACGTTACTTTTATGGAAGGCGCAAGAGCCTGCCACAAAGGTTTTATCTCCCACAGAGATAACTCCGGCATCTTCTTCCTTAAAGGTGCAAACAACGGTTATAAAGCAGTTTATCGCGTAACTTTTGGCGCAAACATTGCAATTGCGGAAGGCGGAACTGTTGAACCAATTTCCGTTGCTCTTACCATTAATGGCGAAGAGCTCCAGAACGCTCTGGCAACGGTTACTCCGGCAGCTATCGGCGATTTCTTCCATGTAAGCGTAACAACCTTTGTGGAAATTCCTTGCAGTTGTTGCGTGACCGTTTCTGTCGAAAATGTAAGCGAAACCACCGAAATTGATGTGGCAAACGCTAACATTATTTTCGACAGGGTAGCTTAAGGAAGGAGGCGGTTATATGAAATCACTTTATGAACTTAAAAAAATGCTTTGTTACGAACTTGACGAAATCGCCGAAAAAGGCGAGCTGACCGCAGGCTCTCTTGAAACCGTTCACAAACTTACCGACACTATCAAAAATATTGATAAGATCGAAATGCTTGAAGAATACGAAGATTACGACGAAAGCTACGACGAAGGCGGTTCTTATGCTCGCGGACGCGGAAGAAATGCAAAGCGTGACAGGATGGGAAGATACAGCCGTGACGGAGGTTACAGCAGAGACGGTTATAGCCGCGACGGTTATTCCAGAGAAAGCAGTTATGCGAGAGGTGGCGGTTACGGTCGAGAAGACGGCATGATGTATAGCCGTGGGGACGGTAAGGAACATCTTATGCGTAACATTCGGGAAATGATGGACGAGACTAAAAACGAGAAAGAGCGCGAAGCATACCGCAGAGCGATGAAAGAACTTGAAAACGCCTGATGATTACGGAAAGAGACCTTCTTGAAGCGATTGAAGAATGCGAAGCCGAACCGCCGTCTTTTACAAGTATAAAAAAACTTGCAAACTTGTATGTAGTTTATGACCATCTTTATGGAACACCCAAACCGCGTGTCGGCAGCATTATTTTGACAAAAGAGGACGGAGAGTTTTGGGATTCTGTAAACGGTAAAGATATAAACAAAGTTCTGGCGGTTATGGCAGAACTAATGGAATCACTTGAAGTTCTTTATCCGAAAGTCTATCAAAGCGTGATAAAAAAGATAAAGGAGCTGTGATATACAGCTCCTTTTATTTTAAATATTTTTCGACATAACTGACATCGACCTCCTCAAATGTACGTTATGTCAAAATGGGATTATAGAAAAAGACCCATCGGAATTTATCACAAGATTTTTAATAAGCATTTTCCAAAAGTGGGATTTGTTTTCTTGTGTAAGGTTTTTATATGCTTCCAAAGCGGTTTTGGCTGCGCTGATATCCACCGGAGTTGCAATAGATTTGTTTATTGATTCGATTTTGGAAAGTTCAGCTTTGAGAGCAGTATAATCCTTCTCATAAACATTGCGGTCAATTAAATCGTTCAAATACAAATCTTTAAGTTTTTCCATTTTCTTTTTTATTTTTGAAGTGTCTTTTTCCGGAACTTTCTTTTGCTGTGATAATTTAAAATTATAGTTTTCCATTTCGGAAATAAAATTTGCGAGAAGCCATTCCTCTATTTGTTTTTCGTTTAATCTTGTGCGGTTATTGCAAACTCCGGCATATTTTTTGTCACGGGCGTAACGGCACCGGTAATAAACATAAGGTTTGCCGCATTGGAAATGGTAATCGGCATTTATGTGGTGGCCACATTCTCCGCAAATAATAAAACTGTTAAACATATATGGATAATTGGTCGGCTTTCGCATACTTTTAAATTGGCGCATTTCTTTTACGGCATCGAAAAGTTGTTTGTCTATAATAACTCCACGATATTTTTCATTTTTAAGCATATGTTTAAGTTGCTGAACGGAGATATTATAATCATATTTTTCTTTTAATATTCTATCTAAATTATAATAAGAACGTTTTTTTAAATATTCCTCAAACACGGTTTTTACGATGGGAACGGTTTCTTCATCAACAACAAGTTTTCGGTCGACTAACTTAAATCCAATTGAATGTGAAGTGCTCCATTCTTCGCCTTTTGCTTTTTTTGCCGCAATAACAAATTTTATTCTTTCGGAAGTTCGGTCGGCTTCATCCTGTGCTATTGAAAGTTTTATATTAAGATGCAACCGCCCGTTTGCCGTTGTGGTGTCGTAATCTTCTTCGGTGGCGATCCAGTTGACATTATTTTTGTCAAGGATAGATTGTACTTCGTAAAAATCTGCGATGTTTCTGAACCAACGGTCAAGTTTAATAAAAATAATAATATCAATTAAGCCTTTTTCAACATCGTTCAGCATTCGGCACATTTCGGGGCGTTTTTTATATTTTTTGCGAGCGGAAATACCGTCATCCTCATATATTCCAACAACGATAAGATTATTTTCTTTTGCAAACTCTAAAAGCCTTGCACGCTGTGCTTCAAGAGATATTCCGTGCAAAACCTGGTCTTCGGTTGAAACTCGGACATATAACGCCGCGCGTTGTCCACTTTTTATTCTTTCCATAATTGACAAACCTCCTATTATTTTATATAATAAAAGGGCAGAAAACCGCGCAAAAAGTTATCTGCCCGCCCTTGCGTTCTCTCTCCAGAGCGCAGGGGCATTTTTATTTAAAATTGATATTGATGCGGAAACGCGTATACAAAATAGCCTGCGACATCTTCTGCCGTTATTTCTTTGGGCAAAGACAGGGCGTAACATTCAAATCCGACTTTATCGTTTGGTGCGATGTCAACGTAAGTAAAAAGCTTGCAAAGGATTCTATTTTCTGAATCCAAAGGAATTATACAGACTTGAATTAATTCTTGTTTTTCAGAAGTTGTGTTTTCGACACGGCCAATAACTTTCATTTTGTTAAAATTATCCGAAGAAAAAGAAATATCCGTTACAGGAAACATTATTTTTTCAGTAAGCGATTCGCGGATATCCAAATGCCAAACAGAAAAAAGTTCTTCTGTGGGTTCGGAATCAAGCATAATGGTTTCAACATAATAAGCATACTCACCGGGTGAAATTACCTGGGGGCAGGGATCGATATAAGATTGAGTATCAACCAAAGCTCCGGAAGCTGTTTCCAAATCAACGGAAGCGGAATCAAGAAACAAATCATATTTTCCGGTGTTGTAAACTTCGACGGCAACTTGCGCCCAAGCTGTTCCGATACTATCAACCCATGTGGTTACGCTCATGTTATTAGCTTCATAATAATAATCATATTCGCTTTCTTGTTCGACTTGTTCTGTTTGCTGAACAGAAGAACTTTCGAAAGATGATACGCTTGGATTTTCAGTTTGGGTTATGGGTTCATTTCCGCAGGCTGAAAGCAAAAGAACTGTGCACAAAAATACAATTATATTTTTCATTTTTCCCTCCTAAATCCTGTTGGTGCAGTTTTGCTCTTGACAAAAAATTTGGTATTGCAGAATAACACAAGATGTGTTAGAGTACAAATAGAACAAATGTTCTTTAACACAGAATGTCGCAGTTGAGCGACATTCCAATAAATCAATGACGAATCCAACCGATGTTGCCATCGATAACGTCTATTGCGAGAACCGCAAAGACAATTACAAGAATAACGGCAAGAAGGGCAAAAAGAGCAAATTTATCTTTTCTTTCGTTTTTAATTTGATTTTCATATATTTTGTTTTGTTTTTCGTACATATCGGTTAAA
>JAZSOL010000010.1:0-13219 GCA_045536915.1 Clostridia bacterium | reverse complement strand
AAAATGGGGAAACTCAAAAATTTGTTAAAATGGAGGACAATTAAATAAAGTGAAAAATTTTGAAAAAATTACAAAAAAACACTTGACAAACTATATTTGTTATGATATTATTGTAAATTGCAGTTATGTCCGTTTTTATGGATTTTCATTTGTGCATAATCACGTTTTTGAAGAATTTCAAAGCCGGGTTATTATGCACTTTTACTGCGTTACGCATAAGTGCTTTGTGTCTGCAAATATTGACAAAATAAACTTTTGTTGATATTTCGGGCTGTGCGTCGGGAAACTTTGGTTTCTCAAAGCAAAAAATATATATGAGGTGATAGAAACATGGTACATCCTATCAGGCTTGGTAAGAATGAAAGAATGAGTTATTCCAAAATTGACGAAGTTCTCGAAATGCCAAACTTAATTGAGGTGCAGAAAGATTCATACCAGTGGTTCATCGACAAAGGCCTTAAAGAGGTGCTCGAAGATGTATCTCCTATCTGCGATTTTGCAGGTAATCTGGCTCTTGAATTCAATGATTACTATCTGGATGATAATCCGAAGTATTCAATTGAAGAGTGTAAGGCGCGTGATGCCACGTACTCAAAACCTCTCAAAATGAAGGTAAGGCTTATCAACAAAGAGGCTGAGAACGTTGTTAATGAACAGGAAATCTTTATGGGAGAATTCCCGCTCATGACCGATCAGGGTACCTTTATTATAAATGGTGCCGAAAGAGTTATTGTAAGCCAGGTTGTTCGTTCTCCGGGCATCTACTTTGCAATGCAGCATGACAAAACCGGTAAAGAGCTTTATGATGCTACCGTTATACCTAACCGTGGTGCATGGCTGGAATACGAAACCGATTCCAACGATGTTTTTTCGGTGCGTATAGACAGAACAAGAAAGCTTCCCGTAACGGTGCTTATCCGTGCGTTGGGGCTTAATTCGAATGCCGAAATTCTTGAAATGTTCGGCTATGACGAAAAAATTAATATTACTCTTGAAAAGGACCTCACCAAGAATTCAGAGGAAGCTCTTATTGAAATTTATAAGAAGCTCCGTCCTGGCGAGCCTCCCACGGTAGAGAGTGCAACTACCCTCATAAACGGTTTGTTTTTCGACGCAAAAAGATATGACCTTTCAAAGGTTGGCCGCTTTAAATTCAACAAAAAGCTTGCACTTGCCGCAAGAATTAAAAACCAGACTCTCGCAAGACCTGTTGTGGACGAAGAAACCGGCGAAATCCTTGCAGAAGCAGGAGAATGCATCAGCAAGGAAAAAGCTATGTTGCTTGAAAAAGCAGGTGTTAACACTGTCTGGGTAAAAATAGAAGATAAAGAAATCAAGATTTTCACAAATGATATGGTTGATATTTTTGACCATATTTCCGAAGAACTTAAAAACGCCATTGCAGAATTTGAAATTAACGAAAAGGTTAAATTCAGTGTTCTCAAAGAAATTCTTGCATCCTCGGAAGATGTGGAAGAACTCAAAAAGCTTATTAAAGAACGTATGACCGAGCTTATTCCGAAGCATATCATCACAGAAGATATTTTTGCTTCAATTAACTATCATAATAATCTCGTCTACGGAATCGGCGTAATCGATGATATTGACCATCTCGGTAACCGTCGTCTCAGAGCTGTTGGTGAGCTTTTGCAAAATCAGTTCAGAATCGGTCTTTCAAGACTCGAAAGAGTTGTGAGAGAAAGAATGACCATTCAGGACCTCAGCGCCGTTACTCCTCAGCTCCTTATAAACTCAAGACCTGTTGTTTCGGCAATCAAGGAATTTTTCGGTTCATCTCAGCTTTCTCAGTTTATGGACCAGACAAACCCCCTTGCCGAGCTTACCCATAAAAGAAGACTTTCAGCTCTCGGACCCGGCGGTCTCTCAAGAGAAAGAGCGGGCTTCGAAGTTCGAGACGTTCACCATTCCCACTACGGAAGAATGTGTCCTATCGAAACTCCTGAAGGTCCCAACATCGGTCTTATCAACTCCCTTGCATGCTATGCAAGAATAAATGAATACGGCTTCATTGAAGCACCGTATAGAAAATTCAACAAAGAAACCTGCAAGGTTACCGACGAAATCACATATATGACAGCTGATATCGAAGATAACTTCATGGTTGCTCCTGCCAGTGAAAAGCTTGCAGAAGACGGTTCTTTTGTTAATGATAAAGTAATTGTGCGCTACAGAGACGAATTTATCGAAGTAACTCCCGATAAGGTTGACTATGTAGACGTATCTCCCAAGCAGATTGTATCTGTTGCTACAGCAATGATTCCATTCCTTGAAAACGATGACGCCGTTCGTGCGCTCATGGGTTCAAACATGCAGCGTCAGGCAGTGCCTCTTTTGCAGACGGAATCTCCGATTGTCGGCACAGGTATGGAATATAAAGCAGCTAAAGACTCCGGTGTGTGTGTTCTTGCAAAAGAAGACGGTGTTGTAATCAGAGTTGGTGCTGATGAAGTTCTGGTTCGTGAAGATGACGGTTACGTGAGAAGCTATAAGTTTATTAAGTTCCTTCGTTCCAACCAGAGTACATGCATTAACCAGAAACCTATTGTTGCAAACGGCGAAAGAGTTAAAAAAGGTGATATTATTGCCGACGGTCCTTCAACCCACAACGGTGAAATATCCCTCGGTAAGAATATTCTTATCGGATTTATGACCTGGGAAGGTTATAACTACGAGGATGCTATTCTTATCAATGAAAGACTCGTTAAGGAAGATGTTTTCACATCTATCCATATAGAAGAATATGAATGCGAAGCCAGAGATACCAAACTTGGTGCCGAAGAAATCACACGTGATATCTCCAATGTGGGTGAAGATGCCCTCAAGGATATTGACGAAAGAGGTATTGTGAGAATCGGTGCTGAAGTAAGAGCAGGGGATATCCTCGTTGGTAAGGTAACACCTAAGGGTGAAACCGAGCTTTCAGCCGAAGAAAGACTTCTTCGTGCAATCTTTGGTGAAAAGGCAAGAGATGTCAGAGATACTTCTCTTCGTGTTCCCCATGGAGAATCCGGTATCGTTGTTGATGTTAAAATATTTACCCGTGAAAACGGCGATGAGCTTCCTCCCGGAGTTAATCAGCTTGTTCGTTGCTATATTGCTCAGAAGAGAAAAATCTCTGTGGGTGATAAAATGGCGGGACGTCACGGAAACAAGGGTGTTATTTCAAGAATTCTTCCTGAAGAAGATATGCCGTTCTTACCCGACGGTACACCTCTCCAGATTGTTCTTAACCCCCTCGGTGTACCTTCACGAATGAACATCGGACAGGTTCTTGAAGTTCATCTGGGATATGCTGCAAAGGCTCTCGGCTGGAAAATAGCAACTCCCGTATTTGACGGTGCAACTGAAAAAGATATCAGCGAAACCCTCAAGCTTGCAGGCAAATCGCTCGACGGTAAATCAATTCTCTACGACGGAAGAACCGGTGATCCGTTCGACAGCCCTGTAACAGTTGGTTATATGTATTATCTGAAACTGCATCATCTTGTTGATGACAAGATTCATGCACGTTCAACCGGTCCGTACTCCCTCGTTACTCAGCAGCCTCTCGGTGGTAAAGCTCAGTTCGGCGGACAGCGTTTCGGTGAAATGGAAGTTTGGGCACTTGAAGCCTACGGTGCCGCATACACGCTTCAGGAAATTCTCACGGTTAAGTCTGATGATATTGCCGGCAGAACAAGCACCTACGAAGCAATCGTTAAAGGTGAAAACGTTCCGAAGCCGGGTGTTCCCGAATCCTTCAAGGTTCTCATTAAGGAACTCCAGAGTCTCGGTCTTGATGTTAAGGTTCTTGATGCAAATGATGAAGAGATTCCGATAAGAGAATCCGATGATGATGACGAGGCAGATCTCAGAATCAATCTTGAAGGTAACGAAGATGCATTCGATGATCTTTATGATGTGGATGATGATGAAGATACATCTGATGTTGATTTCGATGATATCGAAGATGAAATCGAGCCGGAAGAAACTGATGATTTTGAGGATGACCCGGAAGAAACTGAATTTGCCGATATCCTCGGTATGGATGATTTCGACAGCATTGAAGCACCGGATGTTCTCGATATGGATGATGAATATATTGTAGATTTTGATGATATTGATTCTCTCGACAGTTCAATAGATTCAATTGATGATGATTACGGTGATCAGTAAGAAAGGAGATAGCTTATGTCAGCATTTAATGATTTTGAATCAATAAAGATAGGTTTGGCTTCTCCCGAAAAAATCAGGGAATGGTCACATGGTGAGGTAAAGAAACCTGAAACCATTAACTACAGAACATTAAAGCCCGAACGTGACGGTCTGTTTTGTGAAAAAATATTCGGACCTCAGAAGGACTGGGAATGTTACTGCGGTAAATACAAAAGAATTCGCTATAAAGGTATTGTCTGCGACCGATGCGGTGTTGAAGTAACCCGTTCAAAGGTAAGAAGAGAACGTATGGGTCATATTGAGCTTGCAGCTCCTGTGTCTCACATATGGTACTTCAAGGGTATTCCGAGCAGAATGGGACTTATTCTTGATATGTCCCCGAGAATTCTCGAAAGAATCCTTTACTTTGTGTCGTATGTTGTTATAGATCCGGGCAAAACCGATCTTGAAGAAAAACAGACTCTCGGCGAAAAAGAATTCAGAGACTACACAGAAAAATACGGAAGAGACGGCTTTAAAGCTGCTATGGGTGCTGAAGCTGTTAAAGAGCTTCTTAAGGCTATTGACCTTGAAGAACTTTCCAAGGAACTCAAGGAAGAACTCGAAAATTCCAGCGGTCAGAAAAAAGTCCGTATTGCAAAAAGACTTGAAGTTGTTGAGGCATTCAGACTTTCAGGCAACAAGCCCGAATGGATGATAATGGACGTTGTTCCGGTTATTCCGCCCGAAATCAGACCTATGGTTCAGCTCGACGGCGGCAGATTTGCCACATCCGACCTCAATGACCTCTACAGAAGAGTTATCAACAGAAATAACCGTTTGAAAAGACTTTTGGAGCTTGAAGCTCCCGATATCATTGTGAGAAACGAAAAGAGAATGCTTCAGGAAGCTGTTGACGCACTTATCGACAACGGCAGAAGAGGCAGAGCTGTTACCGGTCCCGGAAACAGACCTCTCAAATCTCTTTCCGATATGCTCAAAGGTAAGCAGGGACGTTTCCGTCAGAACCTTCTTGGTAAGCGTGTTGACTATTCGGGACGTTCGGTTATCGTTGTTGGTCCTAATCTTAAAATATATCAGTGCGGTCTTCCTAAGGAAATGGCACTTGAGCTTTTCAAACCTTTCGTTATGAAAAAGCTTGTTGAAGACGGTCTTTGCCATAATATCAAGAGTGCAAAGCGTATGGTTGAAAGAGTACGTCCTGAAGTATGGGATATGCTTGAAGATGTTATCAAAGAGCACCCTGTTTTCCTTAACCGTGCTCCTACGCTCCACAGACTCGGTATTCAGGCATTTGAACCGGTTCTCGTTGAAGGAAGAGCAATAAAACTCCATCCTCTCGTTTGTACGGCGTTTAATGCCGACTTCGACGGTGACCAGATGGCTGTTCACGTTCCTCTTTCTCCCGAGGCTCAGGCAGAAGCAAGATTTTTGATGCTTTCTGCAAATAACCTTCTTAAACCTCAGGACGGTAAACCTGTTACCGTACCTACTCAGGATATGGTTCTTGGTAGTTATTACCTTACCATTATTAAGCCTAAAGAGGTTAAGATTCTCGATCCCGGTGATTCCGGTTTCGAAGAAGGCGATATCGTTTGCTACCTGTCGAATCAGGAATTCAATAAGAACAATAAAAAAGCAATTAAATCCGGTAAGGGTCTTGCATGGATAAACCAGGAGCTTGAAGCTGCAGGCAAGAAACCTGCAACCTACACGGAAGATGGTTGCTTCCCCGGTGAACCCGGCGAAGGAAAGAGCTTCACAAGCTTTGATGAAGTTCTTATGGCATATGACTTTGGTGCTCTCGGACTTCATGCTCCTATCAAAGTTATCAACACCAGAGAAATAAACGGAGAAACAGTGTCCGGTGTTATTGATGCTACAGCCGGAAAGATTATCTTCAACGAAAATATTCCTCAGGATATCCGTCTTGTTGACAGAAGTGTTGAAGGTCCTCTTACTCTTGAAATCGGTATGAATTTTGTTGCTGATAAAAAGGGTCTCGGAAAAATCTTCGACAACTGCATTAAAGAACACGGTACAACCGTTACAGCCGGAGTTCTTGACCATATCAAGGCTCTTGGTTATAAATTCTCAACCCGCGGTGCGCTCACTATCAGCGTTTCCGATATCATTATTCCTGAAACCAAACAGGATCATCTTGATATTGCTGAAGCAAAGGTTGACAAAATAACCAAACAGTATAAACGCGGTCTTATCAGTGATGAAGAAAGATATTCAAAGGTTATTGCTTCATGGAATGAAGCGGTTGACAATATTTCGGATGACCTTATCGACAACCTCGATCAGTATAACCCAATCTACATGATGGCTACATCAGGTGCCCGTGGTAGTAAAGACCAGATCAAGCAGCTTGCGGGTATGCGTGGTCTTATGGCGGATACATCAGGACGTGCAATCGAAATTCCTATCAGAGCTAACTTCCGTGAGGGACTTAACGTTCTTGAATACTTTATCTCTACTCACGGTGCGCGTAAAGGTCTTGCCGATACAGCGCTCAGAACTGCCGACTCCGGTTACCTTACCAGACGTCTTGTTGACGTATCTCAGGAAGTTATTATCCGTGAGGAAGATTGCGGAATTGAGAGCGGTGTGGTTGTTAAAGCCATCGCAAACGGCAATGAGGTTATTGAAGGCCTCAAAGACAGACTCAACGGCAGAGTATCTTTAAGAGATGTGGTTGATCCTGCTACAGGCGAAATTATTGTTGGTGCAGATCAGCTCATTGATGAAGATATTGCAGGGGAAATCTGCAAAGCCGGAATTGAAGAAGTTGAAATCAGAAGTATTCTTACCTGTAAGGCAAGAATCGGTGTGTGTGCTAAATGTTACGGTTCCAACCTTTCAACAGGTGAACTTGTTAATGTTGGTGAAGCAGTTGGTATTATTGCGGCTCAGTCTATCGGTGAACCCGGTACTCAGCTTACAATGAGAACATTCCATACCGGTGGTGTTGCGGGTGACGATATTACTCAGGGTCTCCCCAGAGTTGAAGAACTCTTCGAGGCTCGTAAGCCTAAGGGTCTTGCAATTCTTGCAACCGAAGACGGTACTGTTAAGATTGAAGAAAACAAGAAGAAGAGAGAAGTTGTTATTACCGATGAAAACGGTGTTGCCAACAACTACCTCATTCCTTACGGTTCAAGACTCAAAGTTACCGACGGTCAGAAGGTTATTGCCGGTGATGAGCTTACTGAAGGTTCAATTTATCCTCAGGATTTGCTTGCTATTAAAGGTAAAATCTCTGCGGAGGCAGGTCTCACAGCTGTTACAGATTATCTCACAAGAGAAGTTCAGCGTGTTTACCGTCTCCAGGGTATCGATATCAACGATAAGCATATCGAAGTCATCGTAAGACAGATGATCAGAAAAGTAAGAATTGAAGATCCCGGTGACAGTGATTTTCTTGTTGGCTCAATGGTTGATCGCTCTGAATTCGAACAGGTCAGAGAAAAAATGCATAGCGAAGGTAAAGCTGAACCCACCTGCAAGCCTGTGCTTCTCGGTATTACCAAAACAGCGCTTGCAACGGATTCGTTCCTCTCGGCGGCATCCTTCCAGGAAACCACAAGAGTTCTCACCGATGCGGCAATTAAGGGCAAAAAAGACCCGCTCATCGGTCTTAAAGAAAATGTTATTATCGGTAAGCTGATTCCTGCCGGAACAGGTCTCTCGGTATATCAAAACGTTGAAGTTGTAACACCTATAATTCATGCAGATGATTATATGGATAACAAATAATACTGTATAATTAAAATGGCTTGTTTGCGCAGTGCTGTATGCGGTGTGCAAACGAGCCGTTTTGGTATTTGGAGATTCGAAAATGGATATTCTATATGAAGATAAAAACATTTTAATATGCCGAAAGCTACCGGGAATGGTGTCTCAGCATTCCGCAAACGGAAAAGGACTTGCAGACGAAGTTTTTGAATACTGCGGTTATGCCGGAATAATTCACAGACTCGACCTGAACGTTGGTGGTGCAATTGTTTTCGGGAAAAATAAATTTGCCGCATCAAAGCTGAGCGCACTTGTGAGCGAAAATAAAATTGATAAACGCTACATCGCCGTAATACACGGGTGCCCTGAAGAAGAAAAAGGTGTTTTTGAAGATTTGCTTTTTAAGGATTCATCAAAGAATAAGTCGTTTGTTGTAAAGAGAATGCGAAAGGGAGTTAAGAAAGCTTCGCTGGAATATAACGTTATTTCAAAAACTCAGATAAACGGTCAGGATGCATCCCTTGTTTCAATAAAACTTCACACAGGCAGAACACATCAGATAAGAGTTCAGTTTTCATCAAGAAAAATGCCGCTGTTTGGTGACGGTAAATATGGCGGACGCGATAACAACTCCGCGCTTGCACTCTGGTCTCAATCGGTTGAATTTTTGTCTCCGTTTGAGCAAAAGAACATAAAAGTGCAATCTTGGCCGGATGCGGATGTTTTCCCGTGGAATGTGTTTTATAAATAAACGTGTTGATTTGGTAGGTCGGATTTATGGATGACAGATAAATTTTTGTGTTGAAAAATATTTTGTTGCAATACTGTCAGGCTAAGCTGACGGTATTTTGCAGGGGAGATGTATTTATGAATGTATGTGTGTATGGAGCATCAAGTGTGAAAACAAGAGAGCTTTTAGTTGGAAAAACCGAAGAGCTTGGCGAAAAGCTTGCCAAAAGAGGGCACGGACTTGTGTATGGCGGCGGTGCAAACGGTTTGATGGGAGCTATAGCAAGGGGGTTCACATCGGGAGGCGGTGATATTATTGGAGTAGCGCCGTCGTTTTTTAAGGTTGACGGTGTGCTGTATGAAAAGTGCACCACATTTATTCCAACCGAAACAATGCGCGAAAGAAAGCGGATAATGGAAGAAAAATCCGATGCATTCATTGTCACACCGGGAGGAATCGGAACTTTTGATGAATTTTTTGAAATTCTTACTCTCAAACAGCTTGGACGCCATTCAAAGCCCATTGCAATCTTTAATGTTGACGGCTACTTTGACGAACTTGAGATGCTTATGCAAAAAGCTTTGAGGGAAAATCTTTTGTCGGAAAAGTCGAGGGAACTCTACGGCGTTTTTGATAATGCCGATGAACTGATAGATTATATTGAAAACGCACCAAGGGAAACCGTGAGAATATCTGAAGTGAAGTTTGTTAAATAGGAAAGGGATAAATATGTCGAATGAATTGAAAACACCAAAAGAAATATACAGTGATGTGCTCATTGCTATCCACAAATCTGCTATCGACAGAGAGTATATAACTCAGGATGCCATAATGGTTGAAGAGCTTCTTGATAAAGCCTTTAATTATAGCTCAAACTGGCTCGACGACGGAGAGTTTTATGCCACGTTCAAGGGGAATATGGTTGGATATTATCTGGGAATGTGTGTGAACTGCCTTTGCGGCGGACTCTTTTTTGCCGATGCATGGGCAGACGGCGGAGATGGTATTAATAAAATTAAATATGACGAAATATACGAGGGCGGTGTGTGGAGCAATATATTTGTTTTGCTCGAAATGCACGGCGATAACAACCATAAAACATTTCAGAATTTTATGATTGAAATGTATGAAAAATGGGTTGTGATGCTGAAAGATTATTTCAAGGCAGATAATGCAAGAGAATACATTGCAACATCGCTTGCCGCATTTTTTCAGCTTGGTGTAACCCTCAGACTTGATATTCTGGGGTATTGATTATGGCAGATTATATTTATACCTTTACGGGCAAAAAATTTTATCCGCTTAATCCAAACCCGGAAGATATTGATATTTCAGATATCGCTCATGCACTTTCGATGCTTTGCCGTGCAAACGGTCATTTCAGCTCGTTTCATTCTGTTGCTCAGCACTCTATAGAGTGTTGCAATGAAGCTCTCGAAAGAGGATACGGCGAAAGGATTGCACTTGCGTGTCTTTTGCATGATGCATCCGAAGCGTATATGTCGGATGTTACAACTCCGGTTAAAAATGAGCTTGATTTTTATATGGCATCAGAAAACAGACTGATTAATGCCATATTTGAAAAATATACGGGCAGACTTTCGGAGGATGAACTTGCAAAAGTGTGGCATCTGGATAAAGTGCTTTTGCATCACGAGTTCTATCATTTCACAGGTGTTGAAATCGGAATAAAAGAAGAAATAAAAACCAAACCGGATTTTTCGTTTGTTGGATTTGAAAAAACGGAAGAAATTTTTATGGGGTTGTTTGAAAAGTTATTTTTCAATTGACATAATTGCGTTATTACGATATAATATAAAAGGTTAAAATAAATTTTCTGGAGGCTTGTTATGGCACAAAAGGTAAATATTCTGGGTGTAAAAGTCGATAAAGTAACGGTTGATGAAGCATCCGATATAATAATGAATCATATTAACACTTCCGATAAATGTATGAGTGTGTTTACTCCTAATTCGGAAATTATTATGATGGGCTACCGTGATGCACAATTCTGCGCAATTCTGAATGAATCAGAGCTTCTGACTGCAGACGGAATTGGTGTGGTGTATGCTTCCAGAATAGTGAAAAACCCTATTTCGGAGCGTGCTCCTGGATATGATATTGCGTGCTCACTTCTTGGCAAAATGGCAAAAGAGGGTAAGAGCGTGTATCTTTTCGGTTCAAAGCCGGGGGTTGCCGAAGAAGCAGGAAAAAATATAACCCAAAAGTATCCGGGAATAAGAATTGCCGGCTACAGCGACGGTTATTTTGACGATAAAAAAGAAAAAACAATAATTGATAATATAAACAGATGTGCACCGGATGTTCTTTTTGTGTGTCTCGGTGCGCCAAAGCAGGAAAGATGGATTTCACTGCATAAGCAGGAGCTTAAAGCAAAAGCGGCTCTCGGAATCGGCGGAAGCCTTGATGTTTTTGCCGGAACGGTTAAAAGAGCACCTGAGTTCTACACCAAACACGGAATCGAATGGCTCTACCGTCTTATGAAACAGCCGAGCAGATTTGTCAGAATGATGGATCTCCCGAGGTTCGGATTCAAAGTGCTTCTTAAAGGCAGAAAATATCCACAGGAGGAGAAATGATATGAATGTTGAATTGTTGCAATATAATCCCGATTGCGAAAAAATAGTTGCGGCGGCGGCTAAGCTTTGCTATTCATCATCGGAAATAAACGGAATTTTAAACGGACTCGATAAAGAAAAAACAGCCGCATTTATTGAAAAGCTTATGAGTATGGGGCATGAAAGTCCTATAGAACATATTTCATTCACCTTTGGTATTGAGGGTGTTTCAAGAAGCCTCCTTGCTCAGCTCACACGCCACAGAATTGCTTCCTACAGCGTTAAATCCCAACGCTATGTGAACGAGGGCAGATTTGAATACATAATTCCCAAAGAAATAGAAGCCAACAAAAAGGCTAAAGAAATTTTCCTCGCAGCTATGGAAGATGATGTGAGAGCATATAATGAGCTTACCCAAATTCTTACCCAAAAGCACTACGATGCTTTCATAGAAGATGGGATGAGCGAAAAGAAAGCTAAAGCTGCGGCTGAAAAAAAAGCTATAGAGGATGCACGCTATGTGCTTCCAAACGCTTGCGAAACCAAACTCATTGCAACCTTTAATGCAAGAAGTCTCATAAACTTCTTTCACCACCGCTGTTGCGAAAGAGCGCAGTGGGAAATTCGTGATATGGCATGCGAAATGCTCAGGCTCGTAAAAGAAGTGTGCCCCACAATTTTTGCTTCTGCCGGTCCGAGATGTATTTCGGGTGCTTGCCCTGAAGGTGCTATGACTTGCGGAAAAATGCTCGAAAAAAGAAAAATGTTTCTGGAGAATAAGTGAAATGAGAGATTATAAGCTTATAGTCATTGAGGGTGTTGATTCAAGCGGAAAGCAGACTCAGTCTGCTCTGTTGAAAAAAAAGCTTGAAGAAAAAGGCGAAAAGGTTGTTTCGGTTGAATTTCCGAATTATAAGAGCGACAGCTCGTCTGTTGTGAAAATGTATCTTGGCGGTCAGTTTGGCACGGATGCTTCTGATGTGAGCGGTTATGCGGCTTCGATGTTTTTTGCCGTAGACAGATTTGCATCGGTTAAGGGGGAGTGGAAAGAACTTTTTTCAAACGGCAACATAGTTATTGCCGACAGATACACCACCTCAAATATGATTCATCAGGCATCAAAAATAGAAGATTTTAAGGATAAAGAAATTTTTCTTGACTGGCTGGCGGATTTGGAGTATAATAAACTTACTCTGCCAAAACCGGATCTTGTTGTATTTCTTGATATGCCGGTTAAAAATGCAATGGAGCTTATGGCAAAAAGAGCCAATAAAATTAATAATTCCGATGTGAAAGATATTCATGAGAGTAATATCGAATATCTTCAGAAATCCTATGACAACGCAGTTTTTGTTGCCAACAGGGAAGGGTGGACAACGGTTCATTGCACTAAGGATGGAGAAGTAAGAAGCATAGAAGATATTTCGGAAGAAATATTCTCTGCAGTGAGCAGTATTTTATAATTAAAAATGAAAAACAAATTGAAAAATTTGTTTTTCCATACGCGCCCGTAGCTCAGCGGATAGAGCACCGGCCTCCGACGCCGGGTTTGCGCAGGTTCAATTCCTGTCGGGCGTATAAAAGTCCCGAAAGGGGCTTTTTTCGTTCAACAGGTTGAGAACTGCTTGTCCACCCAAAGGCTGCGCCTTTCGGTACCGGACTGCGCACAGCTCACCTGCAAAACAGTCCACCGGACTATTTTGCTTAACGGTTCGCACCCTCTCAGGGTTCGAGATCCCTTGCGGCGCAAAAAAGGGACTGTAAAAAAAGTCACTTAAAAATCGAGGATGAAAATTCTCGATTTTTTTGTGCACAAAAATAGCTGAAACCATAGCGGAATCAGCCATTTTGTGGTATAATTTTAATATGTCCAGTAAAAAAACTAACCAAAAGAATTATACACCAATTCAAATGAAAATTCCAGTAGATTTAGAAAAAATTATTGAAATTTCTGATCCAATCTACACATTCAATGAAATCATGGAGCAAATTG
>JAZSOL010000235.1:0-4001 GCA_045536915.1 Clostridia bacterium | reverse complement strand
AAAATCAACTATTTTCAAAAAAAGTCAAAAAATCTCATATAATAGTATAAATGATGATAGAAAAAAATATGATGTGATGATATAATCTATAATAGATAATTGTGTTTGGAAGGTGAGAATCCATGAATATAAATCTGAACGGAAAATGGAAGCTGACAAGATTCCATCCGCTATGAGTGAGCTCATAAGGATACTTTGCAAAATCTCCGCCTGAGTGATTGGTATACAACCTAAATTCAATCTCTTTGGAAGATTCAGGTACGTATATCCAATAGTTAATATATTTCATTTGTGAAAGATTGAATTTATCTTTTTTTACTAATTCCGCATCTGATGTGCAATTCAGCTTTGCTGTGGTAGCATAAAAATTCAAATTATCCGGAAAATCCTCAACCATTCCCAAAGAATTCTGAAAAGCATTTGCCATATCGGAATCCTTGCCTGCGCAAAACATCATAATGCTTTGTGCGACTTCGGGTTCTTCATTTGAGGTAATCTCAAAATTATATTCCGTATTGCCCATAATGGCATTGCTGTAAACATTTGAGTAACTATCTGATATTTTAAGAGTATAGCTTCCGGCAGGGAGTGGATTTTTAAATATGAGTTTTACGGTTTTATCGGTCAGGTCATAGGAAAAAGCATTATAGACCTTTTCACCGTCAGAAAAAAGCATTATAAAATCCGGCACATACATTCTCTTATCGGGAGCTGTGCCAAAGGTCAGCGAAATTTCATCAGGTGTATCTTCAAAAACGTCACCGTCTTTAAAGGAAATATGCGAAATGTTGAACAGCACCGACTCCTGACCAACCGAAAAGTAGATTTCCGTATCATTTTCTGCCATTTCACCGTCGGGCGACATAACCTTATCTCTCAATACAACAATCTTATAGTTGTTGTTTGGAAGAGGTTTTTCAAAAACAACATTGAGTTTGTTCTGATTCACCGCAACAGAATAAGCAATATCTGATTCTATATATTTGATACCGGAATTTTCGTCTGCCACCGTTTCATAAACCGAAACTGCACTATCAAGAGCATAAACATCTTTTTCATAGGTAAGAGTAAACGTATTGCTGCCATCAAGCTCCGGACTTACAAAGCCGGAGTTGTTTTCCACCGAAGGAACGGGAGCCGGCATAGGAGCACCGTATTTTGAGTTGGAAAGCCATATTTGGTCGATATACATTTTTTCGCCGGTTACGGCATTTACTTTTCCGGCTTCGAAATCTTCTTTTGAGCCTGTTGTAAGCCCCCAGCCGCTTATAAGAAGCACATACACATACTCCGGATTGTCAGTTTCCCAAAACACTTTGATTTCGGATGTATTAATGCTTAATGTCTGCCACCCGTCACCGCTTACTGCATTGCCAATCCAGTAGTTCTTATCTGCCGACGAACGGAAGGTATCATACTCATTAACAAGTGTGACCACCTTTTGCCCCGGAATTTCAGAGTAATATCTCATATTAAATGTGTCGCAGGCATTCCAGTCAACTGCGGAATATGGGATTTTAATAAGAACACCGTTATGGTTTCCGAATTGCCACATAAGAGAGCTTTGTGCCCCTTCGTATCCAACGGATGTATCAAGCTTTGCTCTTGTGCACACGTCTTCCTTTGTGGGGTAGCCTTTGTCCATAACAGAGCAGTGTTCTATAGCTCCGCCGCTAAAATCCGCAAGTGTTATTTTGCTGACGGGCATCCCTTCTGCGGCAACCCCTCTTGTTTGAGGGATTGCCGTGAAGATAAGTATTAAAACGGTAAGCCATGAAATGATTTTTCTTTTCACACTATTGTCCTCCATACAAATTACCGTTTGCACATATGGATTATTATTTTGCAACGGTATATGGCTTCAGCGATTCCAATGAATCCCAAAGCATAAATTTAGCAGTCTGTCCGTTTTGGAGTGTAAGGTCTTCTTCAAGAGTAAGAGTCTGACCGTTTGCAGCAGAATATGCAGTTTTTACATCTGCAAGCATATCGCCTTCATATATTGCAGCTATCAGCACAACGGGTTCAGCTCTGTGTGTATCAAAGGTTGCAACGGCATTTGTGCCCTCTGCATTTTTTTCAAAGGAAACAACACCAAATTTGTTTTCAATCCAGATTCTGTCTATATACACCTTTTCGCCAAGAATTGCATGATTCTGTGTGCTGTCGAAGGCTTCCTTTTCAACTGCGACTGCGCCGTGCCACTTAGCTTCAAGCAGAATATATATATATTCCGGATTTTCATTCTGCCAATGATTTTTTAAGTATTCAACCTCAAAAACTGTTTCAAACCATTCGCTTGTGGTTTTTAACTGTCTTTTAAAATATGTGTCACCGCTACCCATTCCATCAAAGTATTCATTTTCGTTTATTGCAATATTAAAGGTCTGATCCGGTATTTCGGTTCTGTATCTCATTCTGAGAACAGGATAGTCCCATTTTCCGTCATAAGGAATCTTAATTACAATACCGCCGTTGTCGCCTATTGTCCACGCAAGTGAGCTTGATGCGGAGCCGTAGCCAACAGAGATATCCGTCTGTGCGGTTGTGAGCTTATTCTGCTTTAAATCCTTAACTATTGCACCGGTATCAAAATCTGCCATCACAGTTTTAACCTGTGTACCGTCATCAACCCACATACTGTCGATATACATTTTTTCGCCGGAGATGGCATCCTTGGTGCCTGCTTCAAATTCTTCTTTTGTGCCAACTGTTGCACCCCAGCCGTTAACAAGGTAAACATAGAGATATTCAGGAGCTACGGTTGCCCATTTTGTTCTGATTGCTGCAAGGTCAACACTCAAGGTCTACCAGCCTTCGCCGGTTGTTATTTTGCTTGACCATGAGCCGTTATCTGCACCTGAGGTAAATATATCCTATTCATTAATGAGCACCATTACCTTCTGATTTGCAGTGGGGGTATAGTATCTCATATTGAATGTGCCTGCATTTGCAAGTGCATCTGCGTAGGGCATCTTAATCAGAATACCGTTATCAGCCTTAAATGTCCATGCAAGAGAGCTTTTTTTGCCGGTGTAGGCAACGGTTGTGTCTGTGGTGGCGCGGGTGAGAACACCTTCAACTGTGGGATAGCCTCTGTCCATCACATCTGCACCTGTGCGGAAGAGTGCAAGTGTTTTTCCAAATTCGGGTGCTACATCCACTTCCGGTTCAGGTTCGGGTTCCGGATCGGGCTCCGGATCGGGTTCGGGGATAATTTCTTCTTCACCTTCAAGATAAATACTGTCCACATAAAGCTTTTCACCAATAATCATCTGCTTTTGGGTGCTGTCGAAAACACTCTTGTCCACAGCAGTTGCTCCGAACCATTTGCTGTCGAGGCTGATGTAGAGATTTTCAGATGTTTCATCATCCCATTTAGACAAAATTTCAGAAACATCTATGCGATATTCATCCCAAGCTCCGCTTGATTTAACAGTTTTGATGCTATATGCATTCACAGACTGGGAATCCCAGTGATCTGCTTCATTTATACCCATTCCAAAGGTCTGACCGGGAGTTTCGGTATGATATCTGATTACAAGCGAATCGTAAGCTGTTTTGCACTCTTCGTCAAAGGGCATTTTTAAAATAACACGGCTATTGTCTGTGAATGTCCACTCAAGAGAGCTGATTTTTCCTTCATCAGCAACCGATGAGCCGATAAACGCCTGGGTAAGATACGCTTTTGCGTTATCATAGATTTCAGCACCTATGCCAAAATCAGCAACATTTTTCTGACCGTTTGCACCGTCAAACCAGAGGCTGTCGATATACATTTTTTCGCCGGCTATCGCATCTTTAGTGCCTGCTTCAAATTCTTCCTTTGTTCCGGTTGAAAGCCCCCAGCCGCTTATGAAGTAAACATAGAGATATTCGGGAGTTTCAACACTCCATTTCGTTTTTGCTTCAGCAAGGCTCACCGAAAATGTGTTCCAGCCTTTTTCTGTTACAAGATCCGTACTGTATGAGCCATTATCAGAAGTCGGAGGCCAAGCGGT
>JAZSOL010000053.1:0-3588 GCA_045536915.1 Clostridia bacterium | reverse complement strand
CGAGATCCGCCGTCACACCGTCGGGAATCTCAATTTCATACATTATCGCCGTTCCCTCACGGTACCATTTTGCAGATACTGTGCCTGCCGGAATATCTATTGAACCTTCGGCATTATCAAGCTTATCAATAAACTTAGGCTCAAAGCGTATTTCGTTTATGTTGTCACCAAACGGATTTTGCTTGATTCCAACAAGGTTTTTCATGAACCACGATACTATATCTCCCATAAAATGGTGGTTACATGAGCTTTGCGTACAGCTTATGGGATTGAATATCTCCCATAATGCCGTTGCACCATGCTTTATCCAGTAGCCATAGGACGGGAACTCCTCCCGTGTAATCATTTTATACGCCAGATCGGTATAGCCAAACGAAGAAAGCACATGGAACATTACCCGGAGTCCGAGTATTCCACAGTCTATAAAATCACCGTTTTCGTGTATGATATCCACGAGCACCTTTATTGCCGCCTGTTTTTCAGATGCCGTGAACAGATTATAGTAAATCGCCATCGCCTGTGCTGTCTGACATCTGTAAACCGTTGTCATTGTGTTGAGATTGAGCATATACTTCCTTGATGCTGTGTACAGCTCATTATAAAGCTTATCAGCATAGGCTTCTTCTTCCGGCATTTTGAGTATATCAAAAATTGTACATGCTTTTTCACATAAGTCCATTGCAATCAGGGTAGATGTGAATATTCTCGGTGCTGACGGATTATCCACACTCGCTCTTGCAGCCTGTACCCAGTCGCCAAGGCCTACATCTAAAAGTCCTCGGCTATTCCTCTTTTTGTCAAGGAATTTCAGATAACCGTAAATCAAATCTGCATTATTTTCAAGAATTTCCGTATCTCCGCAATAACGCCATACATAGTACGGTACATAGAGGAGCGCGCTGTCCCATGCAGGACCGGCATCATACCACCAGTTAACCGATGGAACTATTGCCGGGATTGCACCATCTTCATTTACCGACTTTTTAACATTCCGCATCCATTCCTTAAAATTGCGTTCCGCAGAAAAAGCCATTATCATCTGCTCTGCCGAAACCGCAACATCACCCGTCCAACCATTCTTTTCACGGTGTGGACAATCCGTTGGGAAATGATAGAAGTTTGCAAGGTCTGAAACAAGTGTTGCATCCCATAGCTTATTTGCCACATCATCTGAGCAATGAAATGCTGCTCTCCGTTTCAGGTTTGTATTCATTACGACATATGTCAGTAAATCCGGTGTTGCCTGATCGTCTGTGATACCTGTGACAAAGCAATATCGGAAACCATGATACGTAAACTGAGGAGTCCATATTTCTTCTTTATCTCCACGGCATATATAAACATCCCGGTTGTTGTAGCGATGCGGCAAAAAATGTATTCCCCTGAGGTCAAGACCGCAGTTCTCGTCACGAATCGTTTCGAGGGGCTCGCCTGTCGGGTTGTCACCAAGTATCTCACCAAACTGCATTATAATTTTCTGTCCGGGTTTGGGATTTTTAATTTTTAAGCGGCACACTCCGGCAGCATTTTCACCGAAATCATATATCCACCCTTTAGCATTGCGTTCGTCTTCCGTAAATGGAATTTCCGGATAGAGTTCACACTCGTTTGGATATATGGAAATTCCGCCACGCCTTATCGTAAGCGGTTTTAATTCCTTTTGAGGAAGTATAGGATCAATATCACATATTCTTCTTTCTCCCTTTGGTGTTGGCGCTTCAATCGCGGGCAGCCATTTCACATCATCATAGTCAGCGCAGGACCAGTCCGGAATCTCCCGGTTTGCATCATACCATTCACCTGCACGCAAATCGTCAAAAACTATTGGTGAAGGATGAGTTTTAAACACAGAACCATCGAAGGTCTCCTCTGAACCGTCTGCACTTTTAACCGTGCACAAAAGCGCAAATTTGGGAGCACCACAAAATCGCCTTTTTCGAATCCCCAGACTCTTGCCCCTATTGGATTTTGCATACCATTACCAAGAATAAGTCCGATAACATTTTTACCGTCAATCAAATACGGGGTAATGTCATATCTGTCATAATAGCAGAGGTGATCCGGAATTGATATATACGCAGATAAATGACCTCTTGTAATTTTAGTACCGTTTATGTATAGCTCATAAAAACCAAGGCCGCAAACCGACAGCTCTGCCACGACATTTTTCGCCGCTGAAAAAGCATAGCGAAAATACGGAGCACTCACATGCTTTGTCATTTCACATTTGGTTTTTGCAGCCATATAAAATTTATCAGATAGTTTCATAAAATGGTTCGCCTCCATTGTAATTTAATTATACAATGAATCCAAAAACATTTATAGAACTGAATTGTCTAAAAGTTGTCCAAATCACATCACTTCCATAATTTCACCTTGACTTATAAGCTTTTTCGAAATATAATATATTGGAGGTGATTTCAATGTCGTTTTATTATATTGATAAATATGATGCGTCCAAGCTGTATCTCAGGCACCATAAACGCCCGGTAGCGGCTTTTAATGTGTCTGCTTTTTCTTTTGACGGCAAAACAGCTGAAAACGACAGCCTTTCTGTGTTTCGTCATCACCATCATGATGTTTTTGAATTGATTTATATAAAAGAGGGTGAGTTTTTAATTACCCTTGAAGATAATGTGTACCATTTAAAAAAAGGCGATGTTATGGTTATGAACCCATTTGAGGTTCACTACGGCGAATGGCTTCCAAATGGCATGAACAACGAATACCTCTGTCTTATTGTTTCCTCGCAAATGCTATTTTCTTTTAAGAATTCCGAGCTTTTTAAAATTCAGGAGCGCTTCTCACGTGCAGAACGTGTTTTCAACAACTATGTTCCTGCAAGCTCGAATGCAGGAAGGGAAATTGGCAGAATTGTTCTTGAGCTCAATGCCCTTCCCGAAGAAAACGATGCTGTCAACAATTGTAAGAATATGGCTCTTATTTATTCATTGTTTGCAATACTTTTTGAAAAGTGCTATAAAGAACCGGATGATGACAAAGAATCCCCGCGTAATATCGACTTTATAAAAAATGTCACACTTTACCTCAATGATAACTATACTGAACCAATTTCTACTGCCGACATTTCAAAGGCTTTGTTTATGACTTCATCAAGATTTTGTCATATGTTCAGACAGAATTTCGGCATGAGTTTTTCTAATTATTTATGCAAATTCCGTGTGATACGTGCCTCAGAGATATATAAAAACACCCAAACACCCCTTACGGAAGTTGCGGCATCTGTCGGATTTCTCGACTATAACTATTTTTCTAAAATGTTCAAGAAATATAATGGTGAGTCTCCGGCAAGGCATTTTAAAAGATGGAATAAGTGATGATATGAATATCATAAACCAAAAGACATATAAAATGACCGGCTTACTCAATGCGTAAAAAAACATCTCAAACCAAACCCGTTTGAGATGTTTTTTAATTTAATTTATTCTACCAAAAATCTGTCAATAACAAGCTGTCTGAACTGCGGTGACAATGTTGCAAAATACGCGGTAAAGCCTGTTACACGCACCACCAGATCCGGATACAAATCCGGATTTTCGTTTGCTGCCATAATTTTTTTTGTATCAA
>JAZSOL010000133.1:0-4212 GCA_045536915.1 Clostridia bacterium | reverse complement strand
CAAGCAATTGCTGACGCAATTTCCTATGTAATAAAGAGAAAAACATCGTAAAATCGATGTTTTTCAACATATAGTGTAAATTTTAGAATTTTAAAAGGTACTTTATCACTAATATCAGGCTTAAATCATACTTTTGACGTTCTGGACTTTTTTACATTCCCTGTATTTACCAGCGAAATTTTCGTAGTATTTTTTTAACATTACAGATAAAATTTCATCTGATGAAATGTTCTTCTCTGTGTGTCTCACGGGAGCAGAGTGTGCATTAGGTTTATCCTATAACTTTGCAATGGATTTGTATATTCATTTCAGGGACGTGATTGAATCCGGGAGATATCCTTAAAATAAACTGAATACGAGAATAAAACAGCATATACGGATGATATGTGAATCTTCCGTATATGCTGTTTGTTTAAACTGTTTTTGAATTTTTGGAATATTTGAGCGGTGATATCCCGTTTTTCTTCTTGAATTTTGCAGTAAAATAGTTACTGTCGCCAAATCCGCATTCCGATGCAATTGATGTTATTGATTTTTTGGTTGTTTTCAGAAGTTCTTCTGCCCTGGATATTCTCACATCGGTCAGATATTCGATAACTCCGAAACCGGTGTGCTGTTTGAATGTTCTGGAAAAATGACTCGGACTCATCGCAAACATTGCGGCAAGCATAGAAAGGGATATTTCCGATGCGTAGTTCTCAGTTATATATTTTGCGGCATTCTGGATTATGAGTTCGTTTGCCGTGAGCTCCTTTTGCCTGTGCACATGTTTTTGGCGGAAAAGAGTTATGAGTATGTTGCAGAGAGTATGGTGAGCAAATTTTAGTCTGTGTTCTTCATTGGATTCGTTTTCCAAACTTAAAGAAGCAAACATTTCTTCAAGCTTAATTTTCACGTGTGGAGAATAGGTAATAAGCTTTCTTTCGCCAAGTTCTTTTATGATTTCTTTCATCTCTTCGCCAACAAATTCTTCGCTGAAACAAATAAGCAGTCTTTCGGTATATACCCCCGGTTCATACACGGTTTTGTGTATGAGTCCGTCACGTACTATCATAATTTCACCCTGATTTATGGAGATGATCTCATTGTCAATAAAAAACTTTGCGTTACCCACGCTCATATAATAAAGCTCATAATACCAATGGCGGTGATTGTCTAATAATTCGGTTTCTTTTTTTCGCTTTCCGACCGATATGTTTATTCCGTCGGAATTGATATTGAAATAGTCATTCATACGATAACAATCCTTTTTATCTGGCAACAATAGAAAATTCAAATGCCGGAACGGCAACCGTTTTGCAATACAAAGGTCCGGCTCTTATAATCATTTATCTGTGTTTTAGATACAAAAGAAAGCCGAAGCCGTAGCATTAAAGAATTTTAATTTTAGATTTTATAGTGATATGTAACATCAAAACACATACGTTAGAGTGTAGTATCTGTAACATCTTAAATATCAACATTTAAACTCTATATTGAATTTGCAAGCTCGTATGCAAGCTTTACAATATGATGCATATCAAGATATCTGTATGTTCCGAGTCTTCCGCCGAAAATCACATTTTGTTCTTTCTTTGCAAGCTCTGCATATTTTCTGTAAAGCTCTGAATTTGCTTCATCGTTAACCGGATAATACGGTTCCATTCCGTCTTTTAAGACAGATGGATATTCTTTTGTTATAACTGTTTTAGGGCAACTGCATCCCTCAAAATGCTTGTGTTCAATAATGCGCGTGTAGGGAACGGTCAGGTCTGTGTAGTTCACAACTGCATTGCCCTGATAGTTTTCGGTATCAAGAACCTCTGTTTCAAACAATAACGAACGGTATTCAAGCTTTCCGTAGCAATATTCAAAATATGAATCCAATGCTCCGGTAAAAACAGTTTTTCTGCATTTTGCTGTGAGCTCGGTTTTGTGCTCAAAATAGTCTGTGTTGAGCTGTACATCGCAGTTTTGAAGCATTTTTTCAATGATTTTAGTGTATCCGCCAATGGGAATTCCCTGAAATTTATCGTCGAAATAATTATTATCGTAGGTAAATCTTACAGGCAGTCTTTTTATTATAAAGCACGGAAGCTCTTTCGGACTTTTTCCCCATTGCTTTTGCGTGTAGCCTTCAATCAGCTTTTTGTATATATCATATCCCACAAGGCTGATAGCCTGCTCTTCAAGATTTTTCGGCTCGGTAATTCCGGATGCCTTTTTTTGTTGCTCTATTATTCTGACAGCTTCTTCCGGCTTGGTGATGTTCCACAGCCGCGAGAATGTATTCATGTTAAACGGAAGATTATAGGCTTCGCCGTTATAAATTGCTATAGGTGAATTTGTGTATCTGTTGAACTCTGCAAAGGAATTCATATATTCCCATACGAATCGGTCATCCGTATGGAAAATATGCGCTCCATACATATGTACGTTGATTCCCTCAATTTCTTCTGTGTAAATGTTTCCGCCTATGTGGTTTCTGCGGTCAATCACAAGACATTTTTTTCCTTGCTTTGTCATTTCATGTGCAAACACAGAGCCAAATAACCCTGCACCTACAATCAGATAATCATACATCTTAATCATTATTCTGTTATCATAGTACCGATACCCGTATCGGTAAAGATTTCAAGAAGAATTGAATGAAGGAGTCTGCCGTCAATGATATGAACTTTGCCAACTCCGTTTTCGATTGCTTTTTTGCATCCGAGAATTTTGGGTATCATACCTCCGGTTATAGCACCGCTTTCTATCATGCTTTCAATTTCTGAGGTATGTATCTTGTAGATAAGGTCACCGTTTATATCTTTAACCCCCTCAACATCCGTAAGATACATAAGCTTTTCTGCGTGAAGTGCTTCGGCAACAGCCTCTGCAACGGAATCTGCATTGATGTTGAATGAATTTCCTTCGTCATCAACTCCGATAGGAGCAATAACGGGAATGTATTCATCGTCGTTGAGCATTTCAATTATTTTGGTGTTTACCTTTGTGACTTCGCCCACGTATCCGATATCGGTTTTGTTGCCGTCCACTTCGGTATAGAGCTTTTTGCATTTGATGAGGCTTCCGTCAATACCGCAAAGACCAATCGCTTTTCCGCCCTCGTGATTTAAAAGAGAAACTATTTCCTTGTTGGTTTTTCCAACCAGAACCATCTGAGCTACCTGAACGGTGTCTTTGTTGGTAACTCTGAGTCCGTTTATAAATTCACTTTGAATATTGTGATTTTTAAGCTCATTTGAAATGTCGGGTCCGCCGCCGTGAACAACAATAGGGTTAAGACCAATAAATTTCAAAAGAGTGATATCTCTTATAACAGACTGCTTGATTTCGTCGTTGAGCATTGCGTTTCCGCCGTATTTTATAACAATTCTCTTTTTGTTGAGCTTTCTGATGTAGGGGAGGGCTTCGGTGAGCACATTCGCCTTTTTTATGAGAGCTTCAACGTTGTCTTTGTTTTTGTTAAATGCTTCCATTTTAACGTTCCTTTCCGGTTGGGTTTTAATATTAAAGATAAAATGCAGGCATATCAAGACCTGTTTTTTCATCAAATCCCATCATAATATTCATATTCTGTATTGCCTGACCTGCGGCACCTTTAACGAGATTGTCTATTGTGGATGTAACAACAACTCTGTTTAATCTTTTGTCAACCGTAAAACCAATGTTGATAAAGTTTGAACCCGCAACCCAGTTGGATTCCGGAATTTTTGATGCCGGCATAATTCTCACGAAAAATTCATCCTTGTAAAAATCCCTGTAGATTTTTTCAATCTGCTGCTCCGTTACGCCGTCATTGAGGTTTGCATAGGATGTTGCAAAAATACCTCTTTTCATGGGAACAAGGTGAGGTGTGAACGAAACAAGAACCTCTTTGCCTGCGGCATTGGAGAGCTCCTGTTCGATTTCTGATGTGTGGCGGTGGGTTGCAACTTTATATGCATAAAGGTTTTCTGTGCACTCGGTAAAGCTGTAGTCAAGTTTTGTTGTTCTTCCGGCACCGCTTACTCCTGATTTTGCATCAATGATGATATTGTCAGTTTTTACTATTCCTGCTTTGAGTAACGGATAGAGCGCAAGAATTGAGCATGTAGTGTAGCATCCGGGATTACCAACGAGATTGGTGTTTTTGATTTTATCCCTGTATATTTCGCAAAGACCGTAAACCGCTTTTTCTAAAAGCTCCGGTGAACTGTGGGGCTGACCAAAGTCGGAGGCCAAGCG
>JAZSOL010000168.1:0-2802 GCA_045536915.1 Clostridia bacterium | reverse complement strand
AGTCCATAGGCTTCCATCATGCGAGCATTTGAGTTGCCTTTTTTCAGATATTTATTCATGCGATCTATGAGCTTTTGATCGCATTTATCGCCTGAAATAGCAACCATTTCCATAAAAGAAAGATCTGATTTTTCAATTTCTTCCGTTCTTGCCAATGCTTCAAACAATGCAGGGACTGCATAGATGTAACTGATCTTTTTCTTGAAAATCAGTTTTGAACAAGCCTGGTAATCAAATTTCGGCAGCAGGAAAAGATGGCAGCCGAAAGAAAGCATTACATGCATGCACATTGCAAATCCAAAACCGTGAAATACCGGCATGAGTGCAAGAACCTTTTTTCCTGCAGTGTCAGCGGTATCAAGAGGCTTTATTTCTGAAGACTGAATAGCCATAGCATTAAAGGCTTTGTTCTGAAGCATTACGCCTTTTGGCAAACCTGTTGTTCCGCCGCTGTAAAGTATAACGGCAACGTCATCGCCTTTGCCGTTATCGGGAGCAAGGGCTTGTTTTCTTGTTTTTCCGTTTTTAAGAAAATCATTCCAATAAATGATGTTGTGAGACGGATTGAATTTGATGTTAAGTTTGTTCTTTGCAGAATATAAAGCCTTTAAGTAAAACGGAAGTGCATCAACAATTCTTGCAATAATCATAAGAGGCTTACGTGAAGTATTCCACTCAATTTCTGCAAATTTCGGATATGCCATATCAAATGTCAGAATGGCAACACTGTCAACATTTTCTACAAGTTGCTTGATTTCACCGGTCGAAAGCAAGGGATGAATCATGTTCGCAATAGCACCGATTCGATTTACGGCATACACCATATTGAGAGCTTGCGGAGTATTTGGAGCTACGATGGAAACATAATCACCTTTTTTTATTCCGCTTGCCAGAAGAGATTGGGCGATCAATTCAATCTGTGCAATCATTTCTGAAAAAGATATTTTTTTGCCCTGAAATTCTAAAGCTGTATAATCAGGATGTTTTTGGGCAGTTTTCTGTAAAAGTGTGAAGAACGAAAAATCAGGGTATTCATCTATGAAATTGTCTTTGCCGTGATGTTCGCTCCATATATTAGGGATTCTTTTCATGTACATAACACCTCATGTTAATTATATACGCAAATTAGATTTTTTTCAATGCTTTTTGAACAAATTATTGAAAAAATCCTTTTTTCTTGACATTAACATACTTAAATAATATAATATATATTATATTTAAGATTATACTACCATCTCATTTGGAGGATATTGTAGTGGAATTTAAGCTTACTTCATCTCAGATGACTTTCTATACAAAAAACCTCACGCTTGATGACCGCATATGGAATCAGGGCGTAGTGCAGGTATTTCCTGAAGTCTATACCTATGATCAGATAAATGATGCGTATAACAATCTTGTGAAACACAATGATAGTCTTCGTGTCAAAATGAAGGAAACCGACAACGGGCCGGTTATGTTTCTGACAGATTTTGAGTATCAAAAATTTCCATTCTTTCAGTTTTCTTCAGATGAGGAATTAATGGATGCCGCAAAAAGCTTTGTAAATCAGCCGATGGATCCTTATGGTATTCTGGTTAAGTGTGCAATTTTTCAAACGCCGTCTTCTTCCGGTCTGATGATTTGTGCAAACCACATAGTCGTTGACGGATACAGTTCAGCAGTTATGGCTGATCATATCAATTGCTATCTGCAGGATACAAACTATATACCGTCCTCTTATCAATCTTATCAGGAATATATCGAAAAAGAGGAAAAGCATCAGCAGTCAAAACGATTTGAACTTGATAAAAAATTCTGGAAAGAACAGTTTTCTTCCGATCCAGTTTGCAGTCTGGGTTTAGATCGTGAAAAGCAGTTGGATTATAGTGTATCCGAAGAAAACTGTGAAATTACACCCGAATTTTTTGAAAAAATAAAAGTGTTCTGTAAAGAAAGTAATATTTCTCCTGCTACTTTCTTTAACACAGTTTATGCAACATATGTCCATCGTTATTTTGAATTGGATAATTTTACAATGGGTGTGCCTGTTCTGAATCGACTTACACAGGCGGAACTGAATACTGTTGGATTGTATATGCATATAATCCCCCTTGTTGTCAATTTTCAGTCCGAATCGTTTCTTGCTCATGCACAGAGACTTGAAGATTCACAGATGAATCTTTTTCGTCATCAAAAATTTACTCAGAATAATATTAAAGAACTTTTAAAAGAGAACGGTTTTTCCGTCAATCAACTTTTTGATATTACTGTGGATTATGAAGATCTTCCCCATAACGATGAATATGAGGTGCGTTTTCAGTATTCTGACGCAAGTACAACTCCGTTGGAGATCCATTTGTTTAATTTTGGCAACGATCGTCACCAATTAAAAATACGTTACAGAACGGCTTTTTTTAATGAACGTGATATACGTCAGATGACGGATTCTATTTTGCACATTGCCGCTTTTGTAATTGATCATTCAGATATTTCGATAAGTGACATTCCGTTGTTTTCTGAAAAAACAATTACTGAAACACTTGAACAGCTTAAACAGTTTAATAATACATCAACTCCCTATCCAAGAAACAAAAGTGTACAAGAGCTGATAGAAGAACAGGCAGCAGAAAATCCTGATAAAACAGCACTGATTTGCAGTGATAAAGAACAGACATATGCCCAGCTGAACAGAGAAGCAAACAGAATAGCCCATTCACTCATAGAAAAAGGAATCGGCAGGGGAGATATTGTTGCATTTATGCTTCCGAGAAGAAGCTATCTGATTGCAACAATGCTCGGTATAATCAAAAGCGGAGCAGC
>JAZSOL010000225.1:0-2469 GCA_045536915.1 Clostridia bacterium | reverse complement strand
AAAATCAATGATGCGATATTTCCCTCCAAACGGCACCGCCGGTTTTGCAATCTGCTTGGTTAATACGCCGAGTCGACTCCCCTGTCCACCGGCAAGTAACATAGCAATACATTTTTTCTTTTTTCTCATGCTGACCTCATCCTTCCTCCTTCTTTTTTTGTTTCTCCTGTTTCTTTTTAACCGCAAAAAATGTGGTTGACATGGCAGGCACGGTAATTTCAATACTCTGTTTCATCCCGTGACAGGAAATTTTGCGACTCCGTTTTGTCGGATTTTTCATTCCCCTGCCGCCAAAACGTTCTTCTTCCGTCGAAAAAATCTGAACATAGCTCCCGGTATACGGCACCCCAATGCGATAATGTTCTCTCGTCACAGGAGAAAAATTACAGACAACCAAAATTTCTTCACCACTTTTGGAGATTCGCCGAAACGCAATCACATTCTGCAAATAATCATCCGCCACAATCCAGCGAAAACCATCCCAACTGTCATCAATCTCATACAGCGGTTCAAGTCTCAGATACAAATGATTCAGCTGCCGAACACAATCAAAAAATTTTCGATGCATTTCAAAATCTAAAAGCATCCAGTCCAGTTCTTTTTCGTAGTTCCACTCAACAAACTGTGCAAATTCACTACCCATAAATAACAGTTTTTTCCCGGGATGTGCCATCTGATATCCGAAAAAGGCTCGAAGATTAGCAAATTTCTGATGATATTCTCCGGGCATTTTCTCAATTAATGATGCTTTGCCGTGCACAACTTCGTCGTGAGACAAAGGCAAAATATAATTTTCTGAAAATGCATAGGTCAGTGAAAATGTGATTTTTTCGTGGCATCCTTTTCGAAAAAACGGGTCTGTTGACATATAGGTAAGCATATCATTCATCCAACCCATATTCCACTTAAATAAAAAGCCCAGACCGCCGTCTTGCGGTGGTTTCGTTACCAGTGGCCACGCCGTGGATTCCTCCGCTATCATAAGAGCACCCGGTTCACTTCTGTAGGCCGCACGATTTAAGTTTTGAAGAAAGCGAACGGCCTCATAGTTTTCTCTTCCGCCGTCTTTGTTGGGGCGCCACATTCCGCCTCGTTTTCCATAATCCAGATATAACATGGATGCCACCGCATCCACACGAATTCCGTCGATATGGTACTGAGTGAGCCAATAGACTGCATTAGAAATTAAAAACGAAATAACCTCGCCTTTTCCGTAATCAAAAATACGAGTGCCCCAATCCGGATGTTCCATCAAAAGCGGATCCGAGTATTCATACAAATATTCCCCGTCAAACTCATACAGACCACAGGCATCTTTGGGAAAATGGGCAACCACCCAATCAATAATCACACCGATGCCCGCCAAATGAAATCGATTCACCATTTCCATAAAATCATGCGGCGTTCCATAGCGTGCACTCGGCGCATAATAACCCGTCACCTGATATCCCCATGAACCATCAAAAGGATATTCGGACACCGGCATCAGTTCAACATGGGTATAACCCATATCCACGAGATACGGAATCAACGCATCCGCAAGCTGCAGATAAGAGTAAAAATTGCCGTCCGGATGACGTTTCCACGAACCGATATGCAACTCATAAATATTGACAGGACGTTCTGGATAGTTTATTTTCCGTTTGTTTTTCTGCCATTCATCATCGCCCCAGAGAAAGCCGGAAATGTCATATACTTTCGACGCCGTTCCCGGACGAAGTTCCATATGCACACCATAAGGATCCGCTTTGAAGAGCAGACGCCCATCTGCAGTCAAAATCGCATATTTATAGTTATCGTAGGTCGAAAGACCTGCGATTTCCGTTTCCCATATTCCTGAATCACTTCGTTTTCGCATCGGATTCTTCTCTTTTGACCAACCATTAAAATCACCGACAACACTGACCTGCTTTGCATGCGGTGCCCAGACACGAAAAAAACAGCGTTCGCCGATCTTTTGGCAGCCAAAAAAGCGATAAGCATCAAAAAGTTCGCCACACACAAAGGATTTCACTTGTTCTTCCTGCATTTCAAACGATGCAAAATCTGTTCCTTTCATCGTTTTCACCTCCTGAATTCCATATCGCTACAACTCTTATCTATATGATAAAAAATTGAAAAATATAACCAAAATTTTAAAAAACAGCTGTCCGGTGAGACTCACTCTGAAAAGACACCCTTTTCCCTTCTCTTTTCTTGACAGCAAAACGAATCTATGCTATAATAAACATACTTTTGCGGGAGTAGTTCAGCGGTAGAGCGTCGCCTTCCCAAGGCGAATGTCGCGAGTTCGAATCTCGTTTCCCGCTCCACACCGAAGCATCGCTTTGCTTCGGTGTCTTTTTTTATTTTAAAAAGTCCCCCTTGGTTCGTTTTTGATACTCTTATCCCCTCCATAAGTAAAGGAGCTGCACACGAAATGGCGCAGCCCCTTTTGGAGGTTGTGTGATATATTAATTTGGTTGGCTG
>JAZSOL010000059.1:0-6201 GCA_045536915.1 Clostridia bacterium | reverse complement strand
AACATCTGCCAATCCGACAATTCATGTCAGAATGAGAAACTCTGCCGGTAAGGATTATACCGGCATACAATGGACCAAAAACAACAGCGGAATCTGGTATTCCGACAAAAAAGGTGAAAATAATTCTGATTTGAAAAAATTTTCATCTCTTGAGGTTAAAACTGACATTGATACTGCACAGGAGCTTGTTTTTACCACATATTTCAACATTGATAATCAGACATTTTCCATGTGGGTAAATGATGAGCTTATTGTAAAAGATGTATATCCCAGAGATGCGGCTGCACAGGATTTGGCATATATCAGAATATACACTCAGACAAAAGGAGCGGAGTTTTTTGTTGATGATTTTCAGTACTATCTTCTCACTGAAATAAAAAAAGAAGAACCTCCCGAGGCGGTAAAAATGATGTATTCAGATAATTTTGGCAGTTCAGAGCTTAATCCGAGAATCACAACTCATACTCAGACAAGTGACGGCGAAAAGGCAGGAACCGTAGTTTTGGAAAATGGCGAACTCAAGGTGATGAAGGATGTTACAGACAACACCGAATGGACAGGTGTTGATATATATCTTAACGAAGATAAGAGTTCGGTTACATACGGAGAATTTGTGACACGCTTTAGGCTCAGACGAGAATCTGCAGATTCTACGGTTCAGATCAGGATGAGAGGCGATTCAGGCAAGGTTTACACCGGCTTATACTGGGGAAGTGACAACAACGGCACAAGCACGATATGGTATTCGGATACAAAAGGCGGTGACGGTTCGAGCGCCAGAAAGGTTATGTCATTTGGTGGCGAAAATGAGATTACCGTAGACACATACTATGATATCTCCAATCAGATTATGTCGATGTGGATAAACGGAAAGCTCATTGCAAAGGAGAAATACCCAAGAGATCCCGACGCAAAAGAAATGCAGAATATCAGAATATATACGCAGAAAAAAGAAGCTGTATTTTACATTGATGATTTTGAATATTATCTCACCAGAGAATATACCGATACCGATAAAGTTCAGCTGGATTATGATGCATTGATATTCGATGAAATCTTTTCACCGGCACTTTCAGACGCACTTACCGTAGAAAGAGATATTGTTCTTCCATATATGGGTAAATACGGAAGCAACATAAAATGGAAAAGCTCTGATTCCGGATTGATTACGGAGACGGGCATGGTAACACTTGCCGATGATACATACGAAGCAAATCCGGTGGTTACTCTTACTGCAATAATTACATCCGGTAATGATAAGCTTGAAAAGTCTTTTGACGTCATGGTGATGAAGAGAAGTGAAAAGCAAAGTAATATGCCGGAGGTTGTAAGCGTTATATACAGCAACGATTTTTCGGAAAATACTCTTAACCTAAATCACTATACTCTCAATATGGGCGGCGGAAACATATATGCCGCAGACGGCAAGCTTAATATTATGCGTAAGGAAAATGAGGGCACAACAATTGCCGATATATATCCCCTTGAAAATCATAAGGCTCTCAACAAGGTGGTGGGTGTGTCGTACACCATCCAAAAAGAAGGAAAAGGCGCTGTTGAAACAAGATTCCGTCAGAAAAACAGCAATGATTTTCTCACTATTTCATGGGGCTCAGATAATTCTGTTGTGTGCATGGGTGCAGAGAAAAACGGCGGAACGGTTAAGAACTACAAATGCGGTGTGTATAACAACAGAATCCACGTTAACGCACTTTTTAATACTCTGAGAGGAACATACAGCCTCTGGCTCAACGGTGAGCTTGTTCTGAAGAATAAATATGCAAGATCCTCTCCCGGCGACAAGCTTACGTATCTGCGGTTTTATCTGCAAAACAGCAATCTCATCACAACAACGGTTGATGATGTTGTATTTTACAATGCGCCTGTAGATGATGCCGATACCGTGGAGCTTGATTATAACTGGCTTACTCACGACAAAATAATGACGGAGGGCTTTGTCAGAGACAATATCATTGATTCTGACCTTAATCTTGTTGTGGAGGCGGAAAACGGAAGCAGTATAATCTGGGAATCGTCAGATCCTGCCTTCATTTCTGAAACCGGCATGATTACAAGACCCTTGAACACCGAAAACATGCCGGAGATTACTCTTACGGCAACCATCCGAAAAGGAGATTCGGAGCGAAGCAAGCAATTCACATTCAAGATACTTCCCGATTTTTCCGATATTGGCGAATTGTTTGATATTGAAATGTCGTATCTTAATTATGACACCATACTCACTCAGGGAGAAACAGATCCTTCATTGGTGAAGTGCAGTCTTGATTTGCCCGATAAGGGAATTCTCGGTGCGGATATCAGCTGGACATCAGACAACGAAAAAGCAATAACCAATAGCGGAAGAGTTATACGCCCGCGAAATGACGGCGAACCTGTCAGCGCAACCGTTACTGCGACTGTTTCCTATGGTGGCACCTCCAGAGAAAAAAGCTTTGATTTCACGGTTGCACCCGATGACAAGTGGGCAGATCCTGACCATATGTCCGATGAGGAATTCTTTGGGAAATGTGAAAACAACACATGGACGGTTGAAGGAAAGCTTGATTATAATAATCCGGCTCTCGATTTGGTCGAAGAAGCTGTTAAAAACAATGATTACGAAAAAGCTGAATTTGAGCTTATGAGACACATGAAGCTTCGCACAACATCTCTCGGCGGATTTCTGAAGACAAGAGAAAGCGATTATTGCGAAATGGCAATAGCCGATGTGCACTCGCTTCAACATACAACCTACTATCAGGGATATGCAACTCTTGACTCAAATGAATATAAAGAGTATGTTATTCCCGTGAAAACGAGTCAGGTTTCAAAGGGTGGTTCAACAACATATAATATCATAGCCAAATATAACGAGGCATCCGATGCCATCATAGCTTCAACGCGTCATCCGAATATTGAATTCAGACCTAAGATTCAGATGACGGTTAACGGTTCAATGGTTATCCGTGAGGCTGAATCATCAATCACGATTCGCGCCGGAAGCTTTATGGATACAAATTATTCAAAGGGCGAAGACCTGACAGCAAGAATGCTTGGTGAGTTCCTTGGTGATGATACATACAAGGCTGTGTTAAAATTTGACTTCAGCGATTTGATTGATACGGATACCGTATCGGATGTGTCAATCATTCTCCATGCAAAGATCAAGCAGGACTACGTCAGCGAAAAAGAAATCCTGGTGCTCTACGATCCCAATAACTTTGACGAATCCTGTACGTGGAGCTCGTTTTTGGGATATGTGTATAACTATAACGGGCTCATTGATCAGAGCCAATGGGAAAGACCGGTTTACTCCGAAACCGAATTTTATTACCAGAGTCCGAGATTTCAGAGGTGGGGCACGCTTGCAAATGAATATGCCTACACGGATGATGAAAAGTATCCTTATTACATGATAAACACCATGATGGATTTCATAAAAGACTGCGGAGGCAGGACGCTTACCGGTGGTCAGGGATGGCCTCAAAACGAGGTTATTATGGCAGGGCATCCGCGTACTCTTGATACCGCACTCAGAATGCAGGTGTGGGCAGGTGCGATGAGTTATCTTGTGAAAAGTGATTATATGAACCCGGAGGTGTGCACGGCTTTTCTGAAAACTATCTGGCATATGGCAGACGGTATTATGAAGTCTACAACCAACAGCGGAAACTGGATGCAGATTGAAAAGGAAGCACTTATAGATGTGGCTCTCAGTCTGCCCGAATTCAGCGATTCTCCAAATTGGCTGGAGGATGCTGTTTCGAAGTATGAGACTCTGTTTACAAAGATAAACAACAATCCCGACGGATCATATATAGAAAAAACCGGTGGCTACAGTCAGAGCTCACTCAGCAGTTATATTGACTTTAAGAGCAAGCTTATAAGCGGCGGAAGTGATGTTTCGCAGGAATATAATGATATGCTGATAAAATCCACATATTACAATGTTCAGCTTTACGGTCCGGGTGGTCTGAGGCTTCAATGGGGTGATGAGCAATCAGGAAGGAAAGTCTCCGGTGCTTACAGTCAGATTGCAAAATGGTTCGGCGATAAAAACCTTGAGTATATCGATACCTTTGGGGCAAAGGGTGAAAAGCCCGATTGGACAAGTATGCAATATCCTGACGGCAGAATTACATTTATGCGTTCCGACTGGAGTAAAAATGCTTTGTATATGTTTACGAACGTCAGAGGTAAAGGACAACACGGTCATCAGGACGATAATGGTGTTATCGTGATAGCATATGATCGTGCACTCCTTCCGGATTCGGGAATATTTACCTATACCTCAACAGACCCGGACAGGATTTACGGTAAGTCAACAAGAGCCCACAACACCGTTGAGATTAATGATCTGACTCAGTCAACATCAGCTTCACCGGGAACTCTGGATGAATGGATTACAAACGATTCATACGATTTTCTGAGTCAGACATCACTCGCTTATACAACAGTTCCTCATAAGCGTTCAATCATGTTTTTAAAGCCGGATTTATGGATTGTGTCTGATTTGATGACTCCGAATGTTGAAGCAACATCAAACTCCTATAAGCAGCTCTGGCACATGCTTCCTACTGCAAATCTTACCACAGATGAAGAGAGCGGAATAATTTCGTCTGATTTCAAAAGCGGTGCCAATATTGTTATAGGCTCGGCAGACAAGGATGCAACCTTAAATGAAGCAATGGGTAAATATGACTACAGCTATCAGCAGGTAGCTGATGCAAAATATGCTTATTATGAGAAAAATGCGGCGGGAAATGTGACGTTTGATACGGTTCTTGTTCCGACCAGAACCGGAAAAGCCGGACTTAATGTGGAAAGAATTGACCTTGGTGTTGAAACAAACGAGGCAACTGCAATTATGTTCGATACCAATATTGAGGGAGTTAAAAACACATATTACTATTTGCTTAACTATATGCACGATTCCAAAACAGAGCGCACATTTGAAAAGTTTACCACAAATGCAAAGCTTGCACTTGTGCGTGAAAATTCCAAAGGTGCAATCGAAGAAATCATTTTAAATGGCGGCAGCATTATAGAAACATCAAACGGAGATGTGATTCTGGAATCAATCGGAAGCTTAGCGGATATTTCACTCGAAAAGAAAGGTTCTGCTCTCTATATCACAACCTCCGAGGAGAGTGTTGAAGATCTTGAAATCAACCTTTCCGGAGTAAAATCCGTATATGTTAACGGTCAGGCAGTAGATTTCCTGAAAAAAGCCGACGGCACCATAAAGCTTACAGATGATGAAGCAAAGGTAGATGTGCCCACTGACTCCACAAATTCAAAAGGCGGAATAGGCGAGCGCGGTCCTTCCGGCGGCGGTTCATCCGACGGAGGCGGATTTCCGTCAGTCACACCGAACATCCCGACGATACCCTCGCAGGATGACACGTTGTTAGCCTTTGACGATATATCCGGTCACTGGGCCAAAGACTATATTGCAAGCCTTCATCAAAAAGGAATTGTAAAAGGTGACGGTAACAGAATGTTTTACCCTGACAATACCATAACGCGAGCTGAATTCCTTGCGATGGTAATGCGTCTCAACAGTACTCCCGAAAACGAATACCAAAATTCATTTGACGATGTCGCCTCTTGGGATTGGTTTGCAGGAGTTGTGCAAACAGCACTTGACATGGGAATTATTTCTCCCGACAAAAATTTCCGTCCGAACGATTCAATCACCAGAGAAGAAATGTGCAAAATTCTTTGCAATACTGCATGCGATGCGCTTACGGTGCCCGATCCGTCATATGAGCTTACCTTCGCCGACAGCACGCAAATCAGCGACTGGGCCCTGGATTATGTGAAGAAATCAAGCTTTAATTCCATTATCAACGGTAAAGATAACGGATGCTTTGAACCCCAAAGCAATGCAACAAGAGCTGAGTCTGCAACGGTTATTGCAAGGCTTTTATCCAATTTTGATGATAGTTATTGAATATATTGGTTATATAAGTGAAAAACAAGAAGAAAAGCATTTTGTTTTAGAATTAATAAATGCGTCAAAACGTATATACAGAATTTCAAATTTTGTATTTTATGCCATTGCAGATGGTTTATTTACTGTGCTTGCAAAAGGTAAAGCCGATATAAACAAATTGGGGTGAATTCATGAAACCTGTTGAAAATGAAACCTGCTTTATTCCCATAAGAGAAAATTCAACATTCGACGTTACTCCGGTA
>JAZSOL010000261.1:0-8232 GCA_045536915.1 Clostridia bacterium | reverse complement strand
ATTGTCTGATAAAGCAAGATATTGTTGAGATACAAGTTATTCAAAAAATGAAATTGTATGATTTATAAATCCGGATTTAGCGATTTGATGAAATAAGGTTAGTGCGTTGTAGGGGACGAGGGCCACATCGTCCCGTTATCGCAAAACATAGTACATCCGGGACGATGTGGGCATCGTCCCCTACGCATAAACAATAGCATTTGTGTGACGTAGGGTCGATTCACGAATCGACCCTACGTTCTAACCCGATTTGATGGATGTCAAACAGAGCGATAAATCCGGATTTGTCGCTCTGATGTTTGCACAAATAAGGCTGTAGCAAAAGCCCTCCTTGCCTAAAGGAGGGGGGACCATCGAAGATGGTGGGAGGATTCTTCTCGCATCATCACAATACGCTCTGATGCATCAGCCTAAACACAGCGATAAATCAGAATTTGAAAAAATGTGGAAACTCAAATCACCTTTTTATTGACACCGGCAAAAGCATATAGTATAATATTTAATACACAACAACGAAAAGAGGATGATATATTATGAAAAAAAGACTTTTAATATTTGGTGTTGCTGCTATTATGGCAATTACGTCTTGTTTTGCATTTTCTGCCTGTTCCGGCGATAAGGCTAAAAAAACTGATTCCAAAAAGGTTTCAAGCGATAGTCTGGAAGTTGAAAATAAGGCTGAGGATGCAAAAACCGAAGAAGTTAAGCCCGAAGAAAACGCTCAGACTGCGCCTGCAACCGAAGGAAATGCAGAGGTTTATACCAACGACAACGGCAAGCCTGCGGCTAAAACCGAAAGCGGTGTTGAAGTTGAGCTCTCCGGCGAAAATATGAACAAACTCCTTGAAGACTATCAGAAAGTTCAGGGAAGCGGAAGTGAAGAAGAACGTGCCGTGCTTGACCAGATTCAGGTTATTCTGGAAGCAACTCAGGGGCAGAATGTGGAAATGGAATAAAACCCAAAAGGGGTATCGTCATAATTTTTGCGAACAACCCGTCTCAAAGCTAAGTGCAACAAGGCTTTGGGGCGGGTTTGCTTTTTCGTCCGGCTTTTGCTTCGATTTGAAGCTGTTGAATATTTTTTTATTAATCGCATACAATATAAGTGTACACTGTTGACAAAGTGTACACTTTGTGTTATGATAGGAGGCGAAAGGGAGATGATGGATATGTTGACGATGAATGCAACTGATGTCAGAAAAAACTGGAGTGAGGTTTCTGAAAGTGTTATACGTGAAAGACCGCAATTTATAAAAAAGACAAGGGATTATATGTTGCTTTCAAATATAGATTTTATGGCTACCCTTCTTTCCGGCTACAAATTTTCGGCTGAGAAATATGTTGAAGAAGATGGCAGTGTTACACTTTCGCTCAATGAAATTCCGTTAGTGGAAAATGCCGATAGTGAAGAAGAAGCAATAACGGCTTTGTCAAAAGCTATATTGGAATATGCAGTTGATTTTTATTCTGAGTTTAATTATTGGTCTTCTGCTCCAAATAAAAAATCCGAAATTCCGTATGTGTTTAAAGCTCTTGTTCTGGATGATGCAAAAAAGATTGGGGAGTGTATCAGATGCCAAGCTGGAGAGATTTAAAGAGGTTTTGTGAAAAAGATGGATGGGAGCTCTACAAGAATACAGACCACTATTTTTTCAGAAAAATTGATGAATCCGGTAATCTTCGTCATACTAAAGTATCACGCGGAAGCGGAGAAATAAAAGGCTTTCTGTGGAAAGAAATCCTGAAAAAGCAACTCGGTGTAACGGAAGAATATTTTAACAGTAAAATATGATTAAAAACTTTAAATATAAATAAAACCCAAAAGGGGTATCGTCATAATTTTTACGAATAACCCGTCTCAAAGCTAAGTGCATCAAGGCTTTGGGGCGGGTTCGTTTTTTGCGGAAATCCTCTCTTTTTTATTTTTGATGTGTTGTATAATATTATTGACTGTTCTTTTATTGAAAAGAATGGTTTTTGAGTAGTGCAAGGGAGATAAGCCAATAATAGATTTAAGAAAGGAGATTTTATGAAAATATATGGCTATGTGAGAGTATCTTCCGCAGACCAGAATGCCGACAGACAGCTTCTGGATATGAAAAATCTTGATATTGACCCAAAGAATATATTTATAGACAAACAATCCGGAAAGGATTTCAACAGACCCCAATATCAAAAAATGCTTTCGGTTTTGGAAAAAGGAGATTTGCTCTATATTAAATCAATAGACAGACTTGGCAGAAACTACAGGGAAATCATAGAACATTGGCAGATGCTCACAAAGGAAATGCAGGTGGACGTGGTTGTGTTGGATATGCCTATGCTGGACACGAGAATTGCCAAAGACCTCCTCGGAACATTTATTGCAGACCTTGTTTTGCAGGTGCTTTCTTTCGTGGCACAAAACGAAAGAGAAAACATCAAAAAACGGCAAGCCGAGGGTATAAGAGCGGCCAAACTAAAAGGAGTGGAATTCGGAAGACCCGTAAAAAAAGCACCTGAAAATTTTAATGAACTGATTAAACAATGGAAAAAAGGCGAAATTTCTGCCAAAAAGGCAGCGGAAACATGCAATATGAGCATTGCAACTTTCTACAGACGGCTCAGAGAAACAAGAACAGCTAAATAAAATACTATCAAAAAGTACACTTTTTGATAGTAAAAAAACAAATGATTTTTAATTAACATATTAAATAAATTATAGCAAGTTTCTGTAGATTAGTCAATAAATTTTTGAGAAAATAATTTTATATACATAAAAAATATTATTTTTATAATTTTGTCAAAAAGTGTACTTTTTGGTAAAGTCAATAATAATTAATTAAGCAATTGGTTTCGGGAATTTATTTTAAACTGTAGATTCAATATTATTTGCACATTTTTGATTTATCGGGGAGCTTAATCTGCAAAAACCATCCGGCGGCGGATAGGTTTTGTGAAATGGCAGGAATATCTATGATTTTTTTCTTCACTAGGGCTTCGGATTGAAGCCTATGGCTTTCAAGCCTGCAGAATCTTTACGAAAAAAAACATAGATACACCTGCCCGACTTTGGTAGTTCGTCTGTTGTGCCGCCTATTTTCTACGATGAACACTAAACTTTCACTCCGGCAAAATGAATATGTATTGTAGATGCGTTAAACGGACAGCGTTAAAAATTTTGATTTATAGGGCTGTTTGATAATAAAATCAACGTCGATGTGTCGTAGGGGAAGGCGTCCTCTTTCGTCCCGTTTCATCGGGGTTTCGAGACGTCGAGGACGCCGTCCCCTACAATACCGCAACACAAATTTAGGTTTCCAACTCACCGCTAAATTAAAATTTATCGCACTGTTTGAGTAATAGTGTTTTTAAGAGGATAATTGCAAGTTGATGAATCTATGGTTTAAACGAAAAAACACAAATGAAAATATCAGAAGATTAGGGAGAAAAATTATGAAAAAAAGAGTATTTTCAGTTTTAACGGCTTGTCTGATAAGTGTGTCGCTTGGGGTATCGTCTTTTGCACACAGCGGAAGAACTGATGCAAGCGGCGGCCACAGAGACAACAAAAACAAAAGCGGACTTGGCGGGTATCATTATCATTGCGGCGGTTACCCCGCACATCTTCACACATCCGGTGTGTGCCCATACCGCGGAGGTTCATCGGGAGGCTATTTAGCACCCAAAACCGTTTATGCTACGGGTATAACTGCACAAAACGTTCCCACTCAAATAAATATAGGTGATACGATAACCCTTTCTGCATCGGTTTATCCTTCCAATGCAGAAGATAAAACCATTTTCTGGGAAAGCTCCGACACCGGAGTTCTGGATGTGAGCAGTTCAGGGGTTTTGAGCGCTGTTGGAATTGGCACGGCAACGGTAACGGCGAAAACATCAAGAGGCACATCAAAGAATTTTATAATCACTGTTTGTGAGGTTGTGGCTTCGGAGATAAGCATTGCAAACAACAATTCTCGAATCCTGATTGGTGATTCGCAGATTTTAGAGTGCAGATTTACTCCTGAGAACACAACAGACAAATCTGTTATATGGACGTCTTCTGATGAATCTGCAGTCAGTGTTTCGCCAGGCGGTGAAATAACTGCAAATAAAATCGGAACAGCAACCATAACCGCCATCCACAGAGAATTGACCTGCAGTATTGATATTGAAGTTATGCCCATAGATGCACAGAGCATAGAAATTATTTTGCCGGATAATGCCCGGATAAATAATGACGGACATTATGAAATAAAAAAAGATTCCAAAATGAACCTCAGTGCAGAAATCAAACCCGATAACACTACATATAAAAATATTGAATGGCAAGTAAGTGACGAGTCAATTGCTTTCATTGATGAGAACGGAATACTCACAGCAAAATCAACCGGTGTTGTAAGTGTTGCAGCAATTGCCGAAAGCGGTGTGGCAGATGAAATTGAAATTGAGGTTTATTCAGAAACAGCAGCCGCAACTGCAGGGATTGCGGGACTTTTGGTGGTTGGCGGTGGCGCAGCAACCTTGTATTACCGGAGAAAAAAGAAGAAAGAAACGCAAAACACTGAAATATGGTAGACCCTGAATCTGTTGACAAAACTAAAACATCTGCTTATAATGAAAGCAGATGTTTTAGTTTTGTCGGGCTTTTTCAGTAAAATTTTTTGTATTTTTGAAAGGAGAAATGTGTTGTGAATGTATTTAAAAAAATTTTGGTTTGGGTGTTGTCTCTGCTGTTTGTTGCACTTAATGTATACGCAGAGGAGCAAATAACATATTCATACATAACCGAAATTAATCGCGAAACCGGCGAACTTGTAACAACGGAAGAATCAATGCGTGAAAACGTTGATTTTTCAATGCTTGACGTTATGGTTTTTGAAGATTATCCTGAAGGTGATGAAATTAAATTCAGAATAATATATGAAGGCAGGCTTGGTGAGTATGATAATGGTTTGTGGAATAATGTGGATTTTGATAAAATAGATTTTTTGCAGGTTATAAATTCTGAATATGACAAAATCAGATTCATACTTCCTGCATATAAATATAACCCCGGCAATACGGTAGTTGTGGAACCCAATAAAAACAATATCACTCAAAACCGCAATAATATTATGCCGTCTCAAAGCGGACTTTCAGTTTCACCGAAAATCACGTTAAAAGGCATCGAAGTAAATGAACAGGGTATGAGGATTATTGATAATGGAAATATGATATGCACCCTTAATGTTGAAAATAATTCGGGAACCCCGAATGAAATAACCGTCATACTTGCAACATACACATCAGACGGCAAGCTTTACAATATAAATTCATATAGCTCAGATATAGCCGCAAATGAAAACAAGACCATCGAGTTTGAATACATGTTTGATGCAGAAAACGAACATACCGGAAAAATTATGATGTGGAATTCTCTTTCGGCAATGAAACCGGTGCGTGCAACGGTGGATTTTTCTCAGACAAGCGGAGTAAATGCATATTATTATGATTCAGACAACAGATTGTTGCAGGTTGATAAATCAAACGGGAAATCGCTGATATTCACATATGACAATATGGGAAATCTGCTTTCAAAAACGGTAACACAGTGAGGTGCGAATTATGAAAACAATATATAGAAAAATCATTTCATTAATATTAATTGCCGCAATGCTTTTAGGCTCGGTTTCTGCACTTGCATATGAAAATTATAATGTAAGCATCAGTCTTTCCGGTTTGCCCTTTGAAAAATCCGATATTTCTTTTACCGGTGAAATCCCACGGATTGAAATAAATGAAGATAATATGCTTACATCAATGTCTCAAAAAGCAGACTATGGTACGTTTGATATTGCTAAAGAGCAGGAATATAGCGAAAAAGGGAATTTTCAGATGCCGGAAACTGATTCTCTTGAAGTGCCGGATAACAGAACCATAGCAAGAGAAAACCGCATAAGCGCCAATGAAACAGATGAAGAGGATTTAATAAAATTTGAATCGCTCAAAGCCGAAAGGATGCAAAGAATAAGCGAAATGCAGCTTGCAGAAAAACCGGAAAATATCAGCACACTTTCGCGCACAATATCTTCATCGCCTCTTGATTCTTCATACCGCCTTGCAAATATAAACAGCAAAGATTCATTTGCTTTGCAGAATCAAACCGGAAGAACGCTCTATGCGGGCGATAATATCGGAGATGAATATATTGACCCGCTTACAGGAAATTTAATTGTAACCGAAACGGATTTGGTTTTGCCCGGTGTTGACGGTCATGATTTAAAGCTTTCCCGCTACTATAGCCTCGCACAGGCTGAGTTATACACCAAAACAGCCGGTATATGCACCAATACAGAGCCGATTGAATATTCGGCAGGGTCGTATGTGGTTACCGAGGAAGTTTATGATGCACAAACAGAGCAAACAAGTGTGTATTATTATGCATATTCTGATTTAGAAAGCGCAGAATTAAGAGTTGAAGAAATACTGACAAGGGATAACTGCAACGGACGCTACACATACACTTCTCAATGCGAAAGAAAAGAAGAAGCCGGTGTTATAACAAACAACTATTATTATACCTCCGAAATAACGTCGTCGAGCTATCAGACAATAAGGAATAACCTCGGTGTAGGTTGGGCGTGGTCGTTTCCGTCGGTTCAGGTTGTGAAAGATAATTATGCGGATTATGATGAGTTTGAAATGCCTCAGGCTTTATATTACCATGATGGCAAGGGCAATGTTATGGAAGTGGAATATGACGGTTCGGACTGCTCTTTCACCAACTATGTTGGTCAGGATATTTCCTTTGAAATTCTGGGAGATATTTATCCGGATATATGCTCTACCGCAAGAATAGATTATATGGTTGAAGACAGCGATTGCACCGAATATTATTTCGGACCTTATGGCGAAATAAGAAGTATAATAGATATTCACGGAAATAAAATAGAATTTGGCTACACATATAAGGATTTTTACGGAGCTGAGCACCGTCCGGTAATCAGCACAATAACCGATTCTGTTGGGCGCCGTATTAATTTTGAATATACAAGCGACAACGAATTTCATTATGTGGAAGTGGAGGTGCTGTCACCGGTTGCGGGCGAGGGAACAACAGAGCTTACATATAGGAAAAAAGCGATTAATATTTCCTATGATGGTGGCTTTATTTCATCAGAACATTTTCTGGAATCGGTGGAATATCCAAACGGCGAAACAACAGAGTATTATCCTGCACCGGTTGGCGGAGAAAGAAATTATTTGCAGCCTCTTGAATTCACCTTTGCCGATAAGTCTTTTGAGTCGGATTACGTATTAAAAACAAGCGGATATGCAAACACGTTTATATATCTTCTTGGCAATATTGTAAGACCTCATTCCAACACATATTATTACTACGATTTGTGCGAGAGAAATCTGGGTCACAGCGGTGTGTGTGAGGCATACAGGGTTGATGAGCGTGGCGATGATATGTATGTTAAGCCGGGTTATTATGAAAACGGAGAATTTAAACTCAGTGATGATATAGTGGAGGGATATACCCAAAATAATGTTCGCTACACCTACAGTGCAGATTACACCGGCTATCCGAATTATCACTCAGTTCAAAGCATTGAGGAAGACGAATATGTGTGCAGAGTTACCGAGAAACATGAAAATGCTGATTTCAAAAGAAGATTCTATAAAAAAGACGGCGCTGTTCTTCTTTATGAAGAAACGGCAACCTATGATAACCCCGTGAGTGATTCGCTCACGGTAACAACGGTTGCATGTGAATATCTTGAAAAAATGCCGGTGCTGAAAAAGAAAACATATTCAAATGATTCCGGCTATTCCTATGATTCATATCAATACCTTGATATGAGCACAAACGCAGATAAAACATATGGCAAGCCCCTGCTCGAAACAGAGGAAACAGATTATAACACAGCCGTGAGCTCAGAACGCATAAAACACGGCGTTTCCCACACATATGACCCGGATACCGGCTTTGTGCTTTCAAGGTCGTGGTATAAATCTGCATCTTCAAAGTGCACCGAAAGCTTTGAATATGATTCTCAGGGCAGACTCGTATCATATGAAGCACCCGACGGAACAATTACCTCTTATGCATATGAATACACCGGCGGTAAGGTTTCAAAGAAAACAACCACCACTCAAAACGATACCGGTCTGGCTGTGGTTGTTGAAAACTATACTGCCCAAACGGCTTATGCATTCCCGTCCAGTGTTGTGAAAACAGTCACATCCGGAAATGATACAACC
>JAZSOL010000251.1:0-6400 GCA_045536915.1 Clostridia bacterium | reverse complement strand
TAAGCTACAGCTTTAACGGTAACCGGGTTAAAAGAAAATATTTTGCCTCGTATCCGGACAGGTGTCTGGTAATGCGGATAGAGTCTGAATTGCCGCTGACGCTTTTGTTTGATGCCGAAATAGCATTTTTGCGTGAATACTGTATGGAAAAAGACTCCCACACAGCCAAAACAGGCAATGTAAAATACGAAACCAATCAGATAATTATAAGCGGCAACAGCGAATATTATGATGTTGATTTTGAAGGCATATTCAGAGTAATTCCCGAAAACGGCATTCTTAAATCAGATGAAAACGGAATACTTCTTGAAAATACCACATGTGTAACCCTTGTGGGAGCAATTGGCACAAATTATAAATTACATGAAAAAGTAACTCTTGAATCCAACAGGCTCAAAAAGCTTGAAGGCTTTGAGCATCCTCACCGCATGATAAGCAAAACGGTTGATAATGCAGCTTCAAAAGCCTACACCGAGCTTGAACGCACACACACGGATGATTTTAGCGGGATTTTTGACCGGGTTTGCCTTGACCTTGGCGGAAAAGCTGATGAGCGTGACACCCCGGAACTTATAAAGTCCTACAAAAACGGCAACTGTGAAAAATATCTGGAAGAGCTGTTTTTTCAGTATGGGCGATACATGAGCATTTCCACTTCAAGAAAGGGCGGTATGCCCTCAAGTCTTTGCGGCGGATGGAATGCAGATCTGATGGCTCCGTGGAAGGGCGGCTACTGGTATAACATAAATCAGCAGATTAACTACTGGCATGTTTTTTCGGCCAATATGGCTGAAATGTTTGAAGCCTATGAGGATTTTAACCGTGTACGGCTTAAAACCATGCAGAAAATTGCTTCGGAAAGCATAAGGGAAATCTTTCCTGAAAAATATTCGGAAGCTGAAGGGGGCAACGGATGGTATGTGGGAACTGCCAACACTCCCTATGAGGTAAGCGGACTAAGGCCCCACTCAGGTCCCGGCACCGGAGGTCTTACCACATCTGCGTATATAGATTATTATGAATATACCTGCACTCCGGAGGTCTTGAAGAAGGTATATCCCATGCTTGAGGGCATGGCAAGGTTCTATCTGAAATTTGTTGAAAACATAAACGGTAAATATCTGGCTGTTCAGTCGGCATCACCGGAGCAGATGCACAGCGGTAAGTATTATTCTACTGTGGGATGCGCATTTGATCAGCAGATGATATATAATAATAATTTTAATCTGATAAAAATATTTGAAGAAAACAAAGACATACTCGACAATTATGACGAAGATCTCATCAAACAGGTTAAAGCTCAGCTAAACGGTTATGATCCCGTAATAATAGGCAAATCCGGTCAGATAAAGGAATTCCGTGAGGAAGAATACTATGGCGATATTGGTGAAAAAAATCACCGTCATGTGTCAAATCTGGTGGGATTGTATCCGGGTAACTTTATAAACAATTCCACACCTGCGTGGCTTGATGCCGCCAAAACAACCTTGCGCCTGCGCGGCCCTGATGCCGGCAAGGGATGGTCTCAGGCGCATTATCTGAACCTTTGTGCAAGATGCGGCGACGGGAAAGGTGCCTATCATCACATAGTGCGGATGATTAAGTATCATCTGTTTGACAACATGTGGAACAAGCACGACTCATGCGTAAACTATGACTGCTGTGTTTTTCAGGCAGACGGTAACTTTGGAGCATCTGCAGGAATATGTGAAATGCTGTGTCAGTCAGAAAACGGATGTATCAGAATTTTGCCTGCACTTCCCCGTGAGTGGAGCTGCGGAGAGGTTTCAGGAATTAAAGCACGGGGTAATTTTACTGTGTCGGTTAAATGGGAAAACGGCTGTGCCGCAAAGGTTGGCATAATATCCGGCTTCGGAAAAAGAGCTAAAATATACTATCCCGGTATTGCTTTGGCTGAGGTATACTGCGGTGAAAGTAAAATTGATTTTGATGCAACAGGCGATGACTGCATAGAGTTTGATACATCCAAAGGATGTGAATATATTATTGCAAACATTGCGCACCGTAGCGTGACTCCTTGTGTAACCAACCTGACAATCAAAGATGAAAACGGCAGAAAGTGCCTTTCATGGGATGCGATTCCAAATAGTACCTACACTCTTTACCGTGCGGTTGAGAGCAATCCGGATTATGAGATTCTTGACGGAAATCTGACGGAGAATTCATATGAATTGCCTTTTGAAAAAAGGCAGTGCACCTATAAGGTTACGGCAATTCAGGACGGTAAAATCAGAGGCAGGGGCGAAACGGTTACGGTATGTGCAGACGAAAGGGAATTTACCAAAACGCACGAAAGTGACAAGATAAGAGTGCTGGAATATAAATTTCCGAATCCGGATAGTGATGTGAACTGTTTGTTTGACTTTAATCCTGACACATCCTGGCATTCTTCGGCTGTTAAATTCAATGAATCCAATCCGTTGTTTATTATAGATACGGGCAAAAGTGCCAAAATAAGAAGCATCAGCTTTGAGGCATGCAATCTGACCGACCGTCCTTCGTATGTTGCGGTTTACGTGTCGGATACGGCCGATATGTTTGCAGATTGCCCTGTTTTTGAGGGATATGTAAACTATAATGACTCCAGCCCGCTTATATCGGAGCGGCTTTATTTGAAAAACGCAAACGGAAGGTATTTGAAAACAGAAATTCTTGGAATAGCTCAAAGGCGTGACAGTGACTACTATCTGTCTTTGCAAAGCGTAAATATTGCGAGGTAGCTTATGAAAAAACTGATATGTTTTATACTGTTATTTGCAGTTATACTAAATTTTAATATTCCGGTAAGTGCCGAAGGGGAAGCCGGAGCTTTGGAGGTTGCATGGAGCCAAAGCTTTGAAAGCGGCAAGCCCGGTGCACTTCCTGAAGGTATGGACGTGAGGGAAACGGATACAACCGGAACTGTGAGAATTGCTGAAAGCTATGACGGTGGTATGTGCGTCAATATAAAAAATGATGAAGCTTCTCCCACAAGTCAGGCGTTTATCCAGATTTCTCCTGCGGTGTCACTCACGGGAACTGTGGAGATTTCCTACAGGATTTATTGCGAAAAGGCTTTCGGAAGCATAAATCTGCCTCAGGTGTATGACTCCGGCGGAAACGGTGCGGTGCTTGTGAAGCTCACAACGCTCGGCAAGCTTGGCGCATACGAAAAAATAGTGGGCAAATGCACCGACGGGTGGCTGAACATCAGAACGGTTATAGATATTGAAAATTCCGTGTACAGTGTATATACAAACGATGTTCTGACGGCAGAAAAATTTGATTTGCCAAAGCCTCTTAAGGACGTTTCGGTTATAAGATTTGCAATGTACAAATCAAACGGCGGAAGCATATTTCTGGATGACATAACCCTTAAAGCCGAAAAAAGCCTTGCAGAAAAAATCGTGTCAGCCGGAACTGTTCAGACGGGTTCTTCAAATAAATCCGAGCTTGTGCTGAGCGATGCAGTAAAAGCTGAAATCAGAAAAATAACCTCCGGTTCACTTGTTATGGCTGTGGGAAGCTCAAAGGTTTTGAAAAACGGCACAGAGCACTACACAGACGAAAATTTTCAGCAAAAGCCCGTAATCACAAACGGCAGAACCATGGTTCCTCTCAGGTTTGTTGCGGAGTGCTTTGATGCGGAGGTTGAGTGGAAGGATGCTGAGCGGAGGGCTGTTATCAAAACAAAAAATCCTTCAAAAGAGCTGATTTTTGAAGAAAACATCAGCGAATATCTTGCAGATGGAGTCTCACACACAATGGATGCTCCGGCATATATCTCGGATGGAAGGTTTTATGTGCCTGTAAGGTTTGCCGCAGAGGCTCTTGGTAAAAAGGTTTTCTGGGATGACATTGGGCTCATTGTTATTGGCGACAGCGAAAATCCCTTTGACACAGAGGAAAAACAGGCTCTTAAAAAACACATCTATCAGATGGTACGCTACATAAGACCTTCTGCAGAAGAAATGATTGAAAGGCTGAAAAAAACCAATCCGCAAAACGCTCATCCGCGCCTGATACTCACGGATGAAAAGATTTCTCAGATAAAAGAGCGTATAGCAACCGATGAATTTTCATCTGCTATGTATAAATACATAAAAACTCAGGCAGATGCAATATTCAAAATGGATGTGGGCACATATTCAATAAAGGAAGTATACAGACTTGGTGACGATACCAAGCTTTCGGGCCCCAGAATTGAAAAGCTTGCACTGATGTATCTTTTAAGCGGTGAAGAAAAATATGCCGAAAGAGCATGGGACGAGCTGTATGCTGTGTGTACCTTCCCGGACTGGAATGCTCATCAGCATTATCTCGATACAGGCCGTCTTCTCGGTGAGGTTGCTCTTGGATATGACTGGTTATATGACTACCTCAGCGAAGAACGCCGTGAAATCATCCGCAATGCACTTATTGAGAAGGGCATGCAGACAGGGCTCGATGTGTATGAGGGTAAAATAAAAGAGCCTAATCTTACTGTTTTCTGGATTACAAACGGCTACAACTGGAATGCCACCTGCAACGGCGGACTCATTACAGCCGCACTTGCCATAGGTGACGAAGAGAGTGAAATAAGCGGCAAAATACTTGAACATGCTCTTGTTTCGACTGAGTATCTGCTCGAAACCTTTGCTCCCGACGGCGGTTGGGTGGAAGGCTCAAGCTACTGGCGAATCACAGCCGAAACCCTTATTCACACTCTGGCGAAAATGCAGAGCGCACTCGGTACGTATTATGACTATCTGAATGCAGACGGAATTTCCGAAACCTGCTTTTTTGCAAAATATACCAACGGCTCGGTAATGCCTTTTAACTTTTCGGACGGCGGTGCAACCTCGGCGCTTCAGCTTCCGTTCCTTTTCTGGGCGGCAGATGAGCTCGGGAATCCAACCCTTGCCAACGACAGAAAGGAAGAGGCAGAAAGAAAAGGTGCATATGAGGTTTATGACCTTATATGGTATAATCCGGAATTTGACTCTGCCGGAAAATCGGAAATAGGATTTGACAATTATATCAGAAAGCTTGAAGTGGCAACCCTGCGTAACGGTTGGGATTTGGATTCAACCTTCATAGGCTTCAGAGCAGGCGACAATTCACCTTCTCATGCTCATTACGATATTGGTTCGTTTGTGCTTGACTCCATGGGCGAAAGATGGTTTGAAGACCTTGGCTCCGACAGAGCAACCTACACAGGCACAGCCAAAGCCAAGGCATACAGACTTCGTGCCGAGGGGCACAACACCTTCGTTTTGAACAATTCAAAATCGGCAGTTGAAATTATTAAAAATAAAGAAGGGCTCACAAGAGTAGCATATGATGATTTTGAAGCATATGCCGACGGTGACTCGCCTTCATTTGGAATATCCACGGCAGGAAGCGGTCAGATTTCCATGCCAAAGGATGGCGACAACCGATACCTCAAGCTCTCGTGTGCCGATACTGTAAACACCACAAAGGCCTATATTCAGCAGAGCTTTTCGGATTTTGGCGGAGCGCTGAGCGGTGACGTTGCAATAGAGTTCAGAATAAGGCTCGACAAGGCTCAGGGAGATATCTCACCGGTAAATGTGCGTGACTCGGGCGGCACGGAATCCGGAGCAATGATAACATTTACTAAAAACGGCACACTTCTTGTAAACAATTCGGGCGACAAGGAGCAGATTATGGAATATGCTCTTAATGAATGGTATGACATAAAGCTTATTATAGACACAGATGCCTCCGAATTTGATGTGTATGTAAACGGAAAGCTTATGGCGAAAAACTGCGGTACAGGCAGAATAATAGAAAACATAAGCCTTGTAAGATTCCCCATATTCTATAAAATCGTTACCATGTGTCTGGACAATATAGCAATTTATGCAGATGTAACCTCCGATGAAATAAAGAATTCTGCAAACGAAGCCTCAGACCAGACAAAGGGCTTCAGCCCCATAACACATTTTGTTACAAAGCCCAAGGGCGGATTTGCAATTGCAGACATCACGCCTGCATATGCCACATGGGCAAAAAGTGCAAAAAGGGGAGTGATGCTTTCCGGAAACCGCCAACAGGTTATAGTCCGTGATGAAATACAAACAAAGTCTCCCATGGACTACTACTGGTTTGCCCACACAAAAGCCGATATAGAAATAAGCGAAAACGGCAAAGAGGCATGGCTTTCTCTTGGCGGCAAAAAGCTGTATGCACGCATTCTTTCGCAGGAAAATGCGGTGTTTGGTGTGATGGAAGCAAAACAAGTCGGAGGCCAAGCGGTCTTAGGAAGACAAACCAAATGATCAACTCCTTGGCTCACAGAACGACATGGCTACGATCCGACTTCTTGGCGGCAAAAAGCTGTATGCACGCATTCTTTCGCAGGAAAATGCGGTGTTTGGTGTGATGGAAGCAAAAC
>JAZSOL010000308.1:0-5125 GCA_045536915.1 Clostridia bacterium | reverse complement strand
GTTGACGTTAAAGAATTGCCCGTGCTCAGTTCAAAAACAACTGTGTTCACAGCAAATACAACCACACAGCCATCGAAGATGTATGGCAAATATATTAAATGATAAGGAGAAGTTTTATGTTTTACAAAGTTGAAAACGGGAGACTCATAGCGCCTCCCAAAAACAGTTTGAAAGTATTTATTGCAAATCCAACAGATGAGCAATACAGATTTTTTGGTTATACCAATGAGATTATTGAGGACGAAATGCCCGAAAATGAAGAGGGGGTGTACATTGAGGAGTGGTATGAACAGACTGACGGAGTTATCCGCAAACACTACAAAAAACAACAGATTATTACAGAGGAGGAATAAAAACAATGGAATTTTCAACAATTATTGCATTAATAACGGCAATTGCATTTATTGTCAACATCACGGTTCAGGTGACGAAAAATTTAGTTCCGCTGCCGTCGCAGTTATGGACGATAATTGTGTCGGTATTTGCTACAACTGTATCGGCATTTGCCGCTTCTGAGCAAGGGTTAATGGAGATGAATTTTATAACGCTCTCGGAAGCGTTTGCAGTGTCATTTGTGGTAGCGTATATTGCAATGTATGGGTTTGACACGTTTAAAAGCTTATGGGTCAGATTCAAAGAGGGCGAAAACATCAACGACAAGGAGTGAATTTTATGAACATTATTGAAAAAAGCTACAAGTGGAACGGAAGTCTTTCCAAAAGAAAGAAAACTGATTACATTATTATTCATCACGCATCGGCAAAAGTTGCAAGTCCTGATGCTATTCATTCGTGGCATCTTAATAACGGATGGACGGGAATTGGGTATCACTTTGTGGTGAGAAAGGACGGTTCGGTTTATACGGGCAGACCTGTTGACACTGTGGGTGCGCATACTACGAATTATAATTCCGTGGGTGTGGGTATTTGCTTTGAGGGAGATTTTGAAACGGAGACTATGTGCGAGGCTCAGAAAATTGCGGGAATGGAGCTTATTTCTTATCTGAAAAAGCTTTATCCGAATGCAAAGGTTAAAAAGCACATGGATTTTAACGCAACTGATTGCCCGGGGAAGAATTTCCCATTTAACAAGATTGCCGCAGGGATTGCAGAGAAAAAAGAGCTTGAAAGCGTTAACGACATTGTTTGGGAGCTTAACCACAGAGGGATTATAACCAATGTGGAGCTATGGCTGAAAAAGCTTGCTGAGGATACGGATTCATACTGGCTTGCAAGAAAAACTGCCAATCTGACGGTTAACAAATAATCGGGGAGGTATTGCTCATGGATTTTGAAAATGAAATGAGAGAACGACTTACAGCCGTTGAGCAAAGTGTCAAGTCTGCACACCGCAGGCTTGACACCCAGGATAAGCTCATAGAATCAGTGCGTTCTCTCGCAGGACAAGTTATAACTCTTGCGGGCGAGGTTAAATCTCTCAGAGAAGAACTCAACACTCTTATGCATAAGATAGAAAAAGTGGAAAGCATTCCTGCCGCACGCTACGGTTTGATTGTTAAAACTGCAATCACTGCCATTACCGGCGCTGTTGTGGGATATTTAACCGGAAGTCTCGGCAAATAAAAGGAGGAATATATGGCTCTCAAAACAAAAAAACCAAACTTTACGTCAGCAAACGCAAGCGAACAGCTGGCGCTTATTATAAGCTACATCGACGAGTTGACAAGCGAGATAGAGTTTAAATTTGATACACTTTCATCAGCGGTTGAACGCCTCCGGCAGATGAATGCCAATTCAGAAAGGAGTGATGCCAAATGAGATTTCTGGATGTTCTCTCAGCCTGTGACAGTTTGAAACCCAATGAATATTCCCATGCCCAGAAACGCAGATGGATAAACAAAATCGAATCTGATATCAGAGAATACGCGGCACTGTACAGCAATCAGAAAGCGGATATGTCGTTTAAATATGAAGACAATCCCGTTTTGTATTTAAATGATAACTTTTCCGATGTATATGTGTATTATCTGATATCAATGATAGACCTTAACAATCAGGAATATCAGCTATACAACAACAGTGCACTTTATTTTAACTCAGCTTTTAACAACTGGAAAAAACATCATCGGAGAAAAAACACTCCTGTGTGCAACGTATCGCTGAAATATTAACGAAAGGAGGAGAAAAAATGCTTCCATTAATGAAAAGCGCTGTGCGTTTTGAAGAAAAGACAATAAAGCAGTTTAAAGGAATAAATGTTCGCGAAAACTACACATCAGGCGAAATTTGCGAAGAAGTCAATATGTCATCCGAAATGTATCCGGCACTATGCACACGAAATCCGAGGAGCTTATTGAGTCCTCCTGTTCGGAACATAACCGGCATAGGCAACTGCGAAGGCCTTATCTACACACATACCGCCGAAAACGGAAAAATGTTTCTCAACTATAAGGGCACAGACTACGACTTTACATCTTTAACCACAAAGAGCGCAAACGAAAAAAGAACCTTTGCAGCTCTGAGCGATTGCATTATGATGATTCCCGATAATCTGATATTTACTCCGTCTGAAGGAACCTTCAAAGCAATATGCGTAAATCAGTTGGCTTCTCATCAGACCGCTTCATCCAAATATTCAATTGAAACCAAGGGAAATAAACTCAGCGGAGATTTATCGGACAGTTATATCGGATTTGTCTCAAACAATTCCATTACCTCAAGGAAATTAGCATACTCTTCAAGCGGAACATCCTACAATTTTTATTATCTGGAATTTGATAAGGTTCTTAAAGCCGGAGACATTATCACAGTTAAACTGAATGTAAAATCCGACAAGGCAGGAAATGATGATGCCTACAAAGAATACCGCAACAAAATGGAACAGGGAATAACATTAAAGATAAAAGATGTGAAGATAACCGAACACAAAACTTTAAACGGGGCAAAAACCGAAACCACCGAGCTTTTGTTTGATGATTATGCCATCGATGACGGCGGCTACTCCGACCTTGCTTTATATGAAATTGAAATCGAAAGAACTGTTCCCGCTCTTAAAGACATATGCTCCTACAACAACCGCATATGGGGAATAACCGACTCTGAGCTTCGTTGCTCAAAGCTTTCGGATGCTTCGGAATGGAACGACTTTACCGTTGACAGCTACGGTACACTCCCGTATGCCTGCTTCACTTCTCCGGCGCCAACAGAGGGAAAGTTCACTTCCATACTTAGCTTTGGTAACTACATATATGCATTCAAGGAAAATGCCATACACAAGCTATACGGCGACAATCCGGATGAATTCGTCTTAAAAACAATCGAGGTAAACGGTGTGTCAGAAAGCAAAAAGCTGACTGTTGCAAAGGGAGATTCTGCCGTGTTTTACTGCTCGTATGACGGCATATACAAATTTGACGGAACCGGTTCAGTTCGCATATCAGAGTGTCTGGATGACGGGATTGATTTTAAGTGTGCGGGGTGTGACGGGAAAAAATACTATGCACATTCCACGCAAAACGGAAAAGAGTATATTTACGTGTATGATATCAAACGCGGTTTATGGCACCGTGAAGATTCCGAAGAAGGCATAGAAATGTTTTGCCGCAGCAAAAACGATGTTTATGCATCAGACGGCAGTATGCTGATACTTATTAACCCCGATACCGGAGAGCCGGAAAGCAACAAGCCGCAATGGAATTTTTCCGTGCGGTTCGACGAAAAAACATTTGAGAAAAACATATTCGGCAAATTATCTGTTCGCTATTCTCTCGGCAAGGATGCGTTTTTCACCGTCAGGGCAATATACGACGACGGCTCACACGGTGCCGTTTGCGGCGCAAAGCACGACGAAGCACCATGCGGAGGCGGAGTTATGAGGATGCCGCTGAGAAGGTGCACAAGCTTTACACTTCAATTCAGAGGAAAGGGATTTTTCTGTCTGAAAAGTCTCAGAACACAATACTATCGCGGAAGCGAAATATAAGGAGGAATTTTAATGGCAACATATTTTGACAAAAAGAAACTTTTAGAGGATAACAGTGATTTGTATATATCACCATACGACAAAAATCTTGACGTAGGTTCACTTTCTCAGATTATTGATGCAAAAAAAGAATACAAATCAGCGCAGGAATCCGGCGATACTCAGGCTATGGCTAAAGCAAACAACAAAGCCAATTCATTAAGAAAGAGCGCCGGAAAATACACGGGCGGTAACGACGGAAGCGAATACAACCGTTCATATGCCGACTATGAAACCGGACGTCCCGCAAAATACAATTCTAAATACAGGGGAAAAATAGAAAACATTCTCGGTTCTATAGATGAAGCAGATGATTTTGAGTATAATCCCGAAACCGATCCGCTGTTTCAGAGCTACAAGAAAATATATCTTACACTCGGTAACGATGCATACGACAGAGCACTCTCGGAAAATGCCCTGCGCACAGGCGGAATGATTAATTCTTCGGCACAAAGCGCCGCTATGCAGGCACGAAATAAATACAACTCAATGCTTGCTTCAAAAGTGCCGGAGCTTTATGAGCTTGCATATTCAAAATACCGCGACGGAATTTCCGATACATATGACAGGCTTGATGCTTTAAATAAGCTTGACAGCGAAGACTATTCACGCTACAGAGACACCGTGAAGGACTTTGAATCAGACAGAGATTATTTTTACACATACGAAAAAGACTTTGAGGATTTAATGTATGAAATGTATAAAGACGATACCGACACGGAATATAAGCTTTTGCGCGATCAGGTTGAAAACAAGCTGAAAACCGACGAATTCAACTATCAGAAAGAACGTGACAGCAAACGTGATGAACAGTGGAAATCAGAGTTTGATTTAAGCAGGGAAAAAGCGAAAGACTCCAACTATTTAAATCAGCTCAAAACCGCAATTTCTTACGCCAAAGCACTGAGCGGAAGATATCCCGCAAGCGGGTCAACTTTCGAAAAATTACTTGGGTTAATAAACGGGTATTGATTTTTTGAAACTACACGCAAATTTTGAATTATCGGGGAGCTTAATTAGCAAAAACCATCCGGCGGCGGATAGGTTTTGTGAAATGGCAGGAATATCTATGTTTTTTTCTTCACTAGGGCTTCGGATTGAAGCCTATGGCTTTCAATCCTGCAGAATCGTTACGAAAAAAATC
>JAZSOL010000166.1:0-2468 GCA_045536915.1 Clostridia bacterium | reverse complement strand
GTTTCTCACTTATTTTATAGGTATCAGATTTTATAAAATTGCATCATCAGGAGTGGAGTTAAGAGATTATATAAAAAGCTTCGGAGAATTTGGCTTTTTTGTCGCTGTTTATAATGGCAAAAACAGCAGAAGTGATAATTGAAGGAATGAATTTTTCCAAACTTGTGCTGATAATAACAGAAAAAAGAGATGCTATATCTTCATATATTATGAATGAACAAAAAAGAGGAGTAACCACCTTCAAAGCAAGGGGGGAATACTCAAAAAAGGAAAAGACGGTTATAATGAGCGCAATTTCAACAAAGCAGTTTCCGTCTTTGAAAGAATACGTAAAAAAAACAGATGAATATGCGTTTATTATTCTTTCCGATGCAAGAAGCGTTTTCGGAGAGGGTTTTAATAAAAAATAACAACGATAAAATTCAAGGAGGTTTTAGTGTTATGATGAGTAACGCACAGCTTGAACTCACAGCCTACAAAATCAGAAAGCATGCTATAGACGGTGTTTATAGCGCAGCTTCCGGTCACCCGGGTGGCTCACTTTCGATTTCTGATATTCTGTCAGTTCTGTATTTTGATGAAATGAATGTTGACCCGAAAGATCCCAAAAATCCCAACAGAGACAGATTTGTTCTTTCCAAAGGACATTGCGCACCTGCTCTTTACGGTGCTCTTGCAGAAAAAGGATTTTTCCCTGTTGAAGATATTGTAACATTAAGAAAAACCAACAGCTACCTTCAGGGGCATCCCGATATGAAGGGTATTCCCGGCGTTGATATGTCCACTGGTTCTCTCGGTCAGGGCATCTGCGCAGCAAACGGAGTGGCTCTTGCGGCTAAGCTTGACGGAAAATCATACAGGGTATACACAATTTTGGGAGACGGAGAGCTTGAAGAAGGTCAGGTGTGGGAAGCAGCAATGTTTGCTCCTCATTATAAGCTCGATAATCTCACTGCATTTGTTGATTTCAACGGTCTCCAGATTGACGGTGATATAACAGAAGTTATGAATCCTACTCCTATAGACAAAAAATTCGAAGCATTCGGATGGAATGTAATTGTTATTGATGCTCATAACTATGATGAAATTAAAGATGCCATAAAAAAAGCAAAAGAAACAAAAGGGAAACCCACTATGATTGTGGCAAAAAGTGTTAAGGGGAAAGGCGTATCCTACATGGAAAACAACGCCGGATGGCACGGTGCGGCGCCTAAAGAAGCCGAATACAAACAGGCAGTTGAAGAATTAAATGCAAAAATAAATGAATTGGAGGCGATTGTTAATGGCTGATAAGAAAATTGCAACAAGAGAATCCTACGGTGCGGCTCTTGCCGAACTCGGAGAAAAATATGATATAATTGTTTTGGATGCCGATCTTTCAAAATCAACCAAAACAGACACCTTCAAAAAGAAATTCCCCAACCGTTTTATAAATATGGGTATTGCCGAAGCAAATATGATGAGTACTGCGGCAGGTCTTGCTTCATGCGGTAAAATTGTTTTTGCAAGTTCTTTTGCAATGTTTGCTGCCGGAAGAGCATTTGAACAGATAAGAAACTCTATCTGCTATCCTAATCTCAACGTAAAAATAGGTGCAACACACGCAGGAATTTCCGTTGGCGAAGACGGCGCAACTCATCAGTGTCTTGAAGATTTGGGAATTATGCGTACTCTCCCGAACATGGTTATTATTAACCCTGCCGACGACGTTGAAGCAAGAGCGGCGGTTGAAGCTGCTGTAAATTATGACGGTCCTGTGTATCTGAGATTCGGAAGACTTGGTGTACCGGTTCTTTTTGATGAAAACTATAAGTTTGAAATCGGCAAAGGTGTTTTACTTAAAGATGGTTCAGATGTAACGCTCGTAGCAACCGGTCTTTTAGTTGGCGAAGCTTTGAAAGCGGCTGAACTTCTTGCAAACGAGGGCATTAGTGCAAGAGTTATCAATATCCATACCATTAAGCCCATAGATAAAGAAATAATCGCAAAGGCTGCTTGCGAAACAGGTGCTCTTGTAACATGTGAAGAACACAATGTAATAGGTGGACTCGGAAGTGCGGTTGCAGAGGTTCTGTGCGAAAATGCACCTGCTCCTCTTTTGAGAGTTGGTACTCAGGATGTTTTCGGTAAGTCCGGAAAGCCTGATGAACTTCTTAAAGAATACGGTCTCACTGCAGATGCTATTGTTGAAATAGCAAAAAAAGCTATAGCGATGAAAAAATAATGCTTTGTACATAATGTGAATGGAGGTGAGGAACTTGAAAAGAAAAGATGAAGGATATCTTTTGCGGAACAAACGCATCTTTGCAATAGTTTCAGCTCTGATTGTTTTATTTCTTATCGGGTTTCTCACTTATTTTATAGGTATCAGATTTTATAAAATTGCATCATCAGGAGTGGAGTTAAGAGATTATATAAAAAGCTTCGGAGAATTTGGCTTTTTTGTCGCTGTTTATAATGGCAAAAAC
>JAZSOL010000091.1:0-4175 GCA_045536915.1 Clostridia bacterium | reverse complement strand
GTTAAGATAAAGGGTTCGTTTATGATGTCCCGGATGGATAAGCACTCTGCTCCGGCAAACTTTGAACTTGAAGCGGCAACGAAATGCATCGGCAACTGTTCTTCCTTAGCGATGACATAATCTTTGTTGTATAAGTGATGGTCAAGTGTTAGGATGACATCTGCCTCGTTGTGGTCCAGCATATCTAACATTACGGCAGAATCTCCGGTGGTGAATTTGACAGAAATAAAGGGGTATTTTGTGTGAAAATCAATATAGTGGGAGTTAATCATCTCTTCGCATACGGAGTCAGGAGTTACTACATGGATGTGTCCGCTGATTTCCGTCTCTGCCTCAAGGCTTTCTTTCAGATGATCGGTCAGCGAGCGAATCTGATGAGCGTATGATACCAGCTCACGACCTTTTTCCGTGAGGGTTATGGTATGGTTGATTCGTTCAAACAGAAGGCAGCCGAGCTCTTCTTCCAACTGCTTTATCTGAAACGATACCGTGGATTGTGAATAACCAAGCTGTTCGGCAGCTCTTGTAAAGCTTCCCAGTTCGGCAACCTGGATAAAGGTAGTCAAATTTCGTAATTCCATTCTAATCTCCCTTCTGAGAAAGAGTTTTTTGTCCGAGACAGAATATCGAAAATATTGATGATAAACATCAAAAGCATTCACTTGACTGATGATGAGGCACATTATACAATCTATTCTAAAAAAATGCAAGGTGGAGTAGTGGCGAGGAATGTATTTTGATGATATTAGGCTTGGGATGACAGTAGAGATTGCCCCGACAGTGATTGAAAAAGAAAAGATGATGGAATTCGCCCGCGACTATGATAATATTCCGTTGCATACTGATGAGGAGTATGCAAAAGCCACACCGTTCGGCAAATTGATTGCGCCCGGAGTGATGTCATTTATGTCGGTGTGGGCAAAGTACCTGGAGGTTGATTTTTTCGGGGAGGAGCTACTTGCCGGAAAGTCCACCAAAATTGAGTGGCTGAAGCCGGTCTTTGCGGAGGATATCCTGACCGGCAAAGCAACGATAACAAGACTGGTAAAACGCAATGAAAAGAACGGACTGGTTGAGGTTTCCATCGATGCGTACAATCAAAACGGTGAACTCGTATTAAAGGACGTAACGGAAGCGATTGTAAAGTGCAGACCTGTTTGTGGTTAAGAAAAGATTGATATGAGGTGATCGCGTGAAGAAGACATATGTAACATCCATGCCGAATCATATCGGTGCATTTTTGAAAGCAAGCAAATGCTTTTCTTCTTTTGGAATTAACATTACCCGTGTAAGTTATAATAAGGCAGTTGACTCACATACGTTATTCATTGATGCAGAAGGCACAGAAGAGCAACTGAAAAAAGCAGATGCAGAGCTTGAACAAATCGGATATCTGCAAAGCAATTTTAATAACACAAGTGTTGTCCTGATTGAGTTTTACCTTGAAGATGTTCCCGGAAGTGTTACAAATGTTCTGACACTGATTAATGATTTTAACTTCAATATCTCTTATATCAGCTCGCAGGAAAACGGTACAGATTATCAACAATTCAAAATGGGTTTGTATGTTGAGAATTTTGATAAAATAAAAGAATTTTTAAAAGAAGCAGAAAAGCTATGCAAAATTCGAGTTATCGATTATAATAGTTCGGAAAAGGTTTATGACAACAGTATTTTTTATCATACTTATGTTATGGGGCTTTCCCAGACAGTGGGACTTCCCGGGGATGTCAGCCGTGAACTGTTGGTTCATGTCAATCTTGCAATGCAGACGCTTGATGAGCAGGGGCTGTCTCCGTACAGGACATTTGACAGTATAAGCAAATTTGCGGAATTGCTTGGTGCGTCAAGAGGAGATGCTTTTTCGCCGAGAATCAGTACGCATAAGGTATCGGAGAACACAGAGATTACTTTGATTGAGCCACCCTGTGGGAGCAATACCATAATTATAAAGAGTAATGATAAGGTACTGTTTGTGGACAGCGGATATGCTTGTTACAGCGATGAGATGCTGGAGGTTTTCAAGAAGGTTGTTCCGGATTTTGAAAACCGGAAGAAAACGATTCTTGTAACCCATGCCGATGTTGACCATTGTGGTCTTCTGCCTATGTTTGATGAAATCATCGCCAGCCCCAAAACGGCTCTTTGCCTAAGGAATGAATTCCTCGGAAATGATGGATATCGTGAGAAAAATCCGTTACACAAGCCCTATATCAATATCTGTAAAATACTCACTTCCTATAAGGCAGTCGATCCGGAAAAGATTACAGTCCTATGGAACGATATTGAGAATCTGAAAGAACCGCTTACGCAGATTGGGTTCTTTGATTTTGGGGAATTGCATTTTGAGGTTTATGAAGGAAAGGGCGGACATTTGCCCGGTGAGATTGTTCTGATTGATTATGCCCATCATATTGCCTTCACGGGCGATATATATATTAACGTACATGGGCTTACATCGGAGCAGGCTGCGTACAATCAATATGCGCCGATTCTAATGACATCTGTTGATACATCGCCCAAGCTATGCGCAGAGGAAAGAAAAGCAATTATGCAGCGGCTTGGTGTCGGAGAGTGGCAGATCTTCGGCGCGCATGGATTCAAAAAAGACTATTCCGTAAAGGGGTAGGTTATATATTATAATGAAACAAAAGTTTGAAAGGAGTTTTCAAAATGAAAAAGGTAAACATTGCAGACATCACACTCAAAAAGCTTTCGGAGGACAGAGCTGTATCGCTACTCTTCCGTGAGAAATCAGCCATTGCTAATTGCGCTGACCTACTTGGTGTGGATGCAATTGAACTACCTCCTGTGAAATCTCTCCGTGAAGATACGATTATCTATAGAACCATTGCACAGAACGTTCAGAATGCTGTCCTTGCGATTCCGGTAGGGTTTAGCAGTGCAGAAGTGGACTCCGCCTGGGAATGCGTGAAGGAAGCAAAGCAGCCCCGTCTGCAGATTGAACTGCCGGTATCCACCATTCAGATGGAATACATGTATCACATCAAGCAGGCAAAGATGATTGAGAAGATTGCAGAACTCACAAAAGCGGCAAAGGCTGTTTGTGATGATGTTGAGTTCTCCGCATTGGATGCAACAAGAGCAGATGAGGATTGCCTCATTGCTGCAGTAAAAGAAGCAGAGTCAAACGGTGCCGGTATGGTGACCATCTGTGATGATGCAGGAAATTCCACCCCGGATGAAATTGCGGCATTAGTTGCAAAGGTAAAAGAAGCAGTGAAGGTTCCGGTATATGTTCGTGTATCCGACCGCATTAATATGGCAGTTGCATCTGCATTTGCAGCAATCGGCAAGGGCGCTGACGGTCTGAAGTGTGCGATGGCTGGTAAGGATGTTCTTCTGGCAGGAGAACTTTCGGATGCGATGAGTGCCTGCAGCGCACAGATTGATGCCGAAATTAAGTTAGATCATACAAAGATTCATGCAAGCATTGATGATATGGTGTCGGGCATTAATCACAATGCATATGAAAATGAAACCACTGTAAGTGACAAGAAAAAGCTTCTGCTTGATTCGGAGGCTACGGTGGCACAAGTGGCACAAGCGACGGCTTTACTTGGTTACGAACTTTCGGATTCTGATATCGGTAATGTACATAAGGCGCTTAAGCAGGTATGTGATAAGAAGGGTGCAGTCGGTGCAAAAGAGTTTGAGGCCTTGATTGCAAGCTATGCGATGCAGGCTCCGTCCACTTATCATTTTGAAACTTATACAACGACTAGCAGCAACGTTTCGAGTTCAATGTCGCAGATTACGCTGAAATGCAATGACGAGATTATTTGCGGTGTAAGCAACGGCGATGGCCCGATTGACTCGGCATTCCGTGCAATTGAGCAGTGTATCGGGCATCACTATGAACTGGATGATTTCCAGGTTCAGTCCGTAACCGAGGGTAAGGAAGCTCTGGGTTCTGCGCTTGTAAGATTACGTAACAACGGAAAACTTTATTCCGGAAACGGTACTTCTACCGATATTGTTGCGGCAAGTATCAGAGCATATATCAATGCGCTGAACAAGATTGTATTTGAGGAATGTTAATGGGAGGATTGTATGAAGATAGTATTTTCGACGAAGAATGTGAGTCGGGCTTCTTTTCTTGATACCTGCCGTTATGCCTATGATTATGGGTTTGAAGGGTTTGAGATATATGA
>JAZSOL010000068.1:0-8744 GCA_045536915.1 Clostridia bacterium | reverse complement strand
GAATTAAACATAATCTCAATAGCCGATTCATAATTCTTCTTTGTCAGTCCATTCAGTTCATATGTTTCTGCACGATCCATCAAATCTTCTATTGATGATAGATGGTTATTAATAAAATAATTAATATTTTTATTTATATATTTATTGCAGTCGTCTTGTACACCACCTCGTTCTTCAGACACACCAAAGGGTGAGTCATCAGGAATACTGTCGGTAGTGTTTTCTGTAACCTCATCATCTTCATCGGTGGTTTTTACACACACCACATAGAGATTTGATGCAGCACCTCCGGACTTTTTCTCTCGGTTCTCTTTGGTAATTATTCCGTATTCAATTAAATTCTTAATTCCATTCTTTGCCTTTGATAAACTCATTCCGGTTTCTCTTGCGATAGTTTCGTAAGAGGGGTAGCAGGAAGAGTTGCATCCTGATAATTTCATCAGGTAACAAAGGATACGAAACTCATATACATCGAGCCTTGAGTCGTTAATAAATTCATTAGGTATAATAGTGAAGTTTCCATTTAGTTTCATTAAAGTTTTCCTCCTTAAATTCAAATAAAAAAAACACAGAGTAGAAATTTTTACTCTGTGTTTTGGAATTGATATTGAATTTAGGACTGCGGTTCAAGTTCACAAAAAAGATATTTGACAGTAAACGATTCGCCGTCAAAAACCTTTGCTTTTCAAACTGCTGAAAACCGCATAAAATAACGAGATGACCTTACTTACAGTAAAATCATCTCGTTATTATGGCGGAGAAGGAGAGATTTGAACTCTCGCGCCAGTTGCCCGACCTACACCCTTAGCAGGGGCGCCTCTTCGGCCAACTTGAGTACTTCTCCGAATTTGTCTTATTATTAAATTTCGCATAAAATAGATTGGCGGAGAGGCAGAGATTCGAACTCTGGGTGCTTTCGCATCACTAGTTTTCAAGACTAGCTCCTTAAACCACTCGGACACCTCTCCATAGCGCTTTTTCAGCACGGGATATATAATACCACAAAATATTCCGCTTGTCAATACTTTTTTTGAATATTTTTAAAAAATTTTTTTTAAAATAAGATTTTAGGCTTTTTTGCAAAAAAGCATGGTTGTTTCAATTGACAAATATGCATATTATGATGTATAATTAAATGAATTATTCATTTATGGGGTGATTTTTTGTCTGTTGCAGTTATTGTCAGAAACAAAACAAAGGATATTGACGCAAGAGTAACTTCGAGAGTGTGCGAAGCTTTGAAAGATAAATATGATGTTGTGTGTACCGATGAAAAGGGAGGAGACGTTTTATACAGCATGTGTGAATCAGCAGATGTTGCAGTTGTTCTCGGCGGCGATGGCACAATTCTTAATCTTGCGTCTGTTTGCGCAAAAACCGATACACCTATTCTTGGAATAAATCTTGGAAATATGGGTTTTTTGTCGGACGTGGAGCTTTCGGAGATGGATGATATGCTCAGCAAATTCAAAGCGGGCAGCTACATAACAGACGAAAGATTTATGATAGAGGCAACCATTTCGGGCAAAAACGGAGGAAGCGAGAGCTTTATGGCTCTTAATGATGTTGTGCTTTCAAGAGCTTCATATAAGCGAATGGTCGCTTTTGATATTCTGATTGACGGGCGCTTTGCAGCTTCCTACAACGGCGACGGAGTGGTTGTGGCAACGCCGACGGGTAGTACGGCATATTCTATGAGTGCCGGAGGTCCGGTTGCAGATCCGAAGCTTGATATTTTTTTGATTACACCCATATGCGCACACACGTTTTCTGCCAAACCGCTTGTTGTTCCGGGAGGGTCTGAAATTCAGATACGTTTTTGCGATACATTTGATGATATGTCTATGCTCACGGTTGACGGTCAGAACGGATGCAGAGTGGGGAACGGTGAGGTTATAACCGTGAGAGCGGCTGAAAAAAGGGCTAAACTTATAAAGGTCAGCGGAAGAGATTTTTATGAAATACTCCACAGGAAGTTTCAGGGATAAGGAGATGCACTTATGATAAAATCAGAAAGACATGAAAAAATATTGGAACTTATAACAAACGAAAATATTTCCACTCAATCGGAGCTTGCAACAAGACTCAATGAATGCGGATACGAGGTAACTCAGGCAACAGCATCGAGAGATTTGCAGGAAATGCGCATTATGAAGGTGCTTCTTCCGGACGGTTCGTATAAATATGCACCATCAAAGGAAAAGGAGATAAGCATCGGCGATAAGCTTGAAAGCACGCTGAATCATTGCCTTGTTAAGGTGGATTATGCAGTGAATATTGTTGTTTTGAAAACTATGCCGGGTGCCGCACAGGCGGTGGGATATGCGCTTGATTCATTTGTGTGGGACGAGATTGTGGGCACGATTTGCGGCGACGATACCATTATGATTGTTGTGCGCAGTGAAAAGTGTGCAAAACAGCTAAGCTTGAAACTTTCAAAATATATTCAGTAGACAGCCGGAAGGCAGGTAATATTATGTTAAAACATCTATCAATAAAAAATGTTGCAGTTATAGAAAGAGCAGATATAGATTTTGAAAACGGATTCAGTGTTCTGACGGGTGAAACCGGAGCAGGTAAGTCTATTATTATTGATGCAATAAATATGCTCAAGGGCGAAAGAACTTCAAAAGGTCTTATCCGTGCCGGTGAAAGCAAGGCGAGAGTAGACGGTCAGTTTGAGGCTGACGGTGAGGTTGCCGGAGAAATTGCCGAAATTTTGGGAACCGATGCCGAAGAAGAAATTTTTATTTCACGTGAGATGAATGCGGATGGAAAAAACACGGTGAGGGTTAACGGTATTCCTGTTAATATGACCGTGCTTAAACTTATAGGTGATAAGCTTGTTAATATTCACGGTCAGCACGATAACACGTCGCTCCTTTCCGTAAAAACCCATATAGGATTTTTAGACAGATTCGGCGGAAGGGAAATTGCCCCTTTGCTTTGTGAGTATCGTGAATGCAACAGAAAATGCCGTGAAATTGCTGAGGAAATAGATTCTATAGATACCGATGAACAAGAGAAACTAAGAAGAAGAGACCTTTTGGTTTTTCAAAAGGAAGAGCTTGAAGAAGCAAATCTCACTTTGGGTGAGGATGAGGAACTCGAAGGGCGCAAAGCAATTCTCGACAACAGCGCTCTAATAAGCGAAAACACAACCCGTGCATATGAGATTCTCTATGGCGGTGATGAAGTTAATGCCCACGATATGCTCTGGGATGCGGTGAGAAGTCTTGAGAAGGTTTCTGATTTCAGCGGAGAAATAAGCGATATCCATTCTTCGCTGTCGGATATAGGATATTCCCTCAGCGAGGCGGTGAGGGAACTCAGAAGCTTTTGCGACAATATTTATTTCGATGAAAATGAAGCCCGCGAAATTGAAGAAAGACTTGACGTCATATATAATATGAAGCGCAAATACGGATCAACAATAAAGGATGTGCTTGAATTTTACGATAAAGTATGCGTGGAGCTTGAAGCAATAGACACGAGCGATGAGAGAGCTTCGAGGTTGAAATCCGAGCTCGAAAAATGGAGTCAGAAGCGTGCCAAAGAGGCGCATAAGCTTACTCTTGCCCGCAAGAAGTATGCCGGTAAGCTTGCAGACGAGGTGATGAAGCAGCTTTCCGACCTTAATATGGCAAAGGTAGAGTTTTCTGTTGAAATTTCAGAGTGCGATTTTAAAGATGACGGATGCGACAGCGTGGAATTTATGGTATGCACCAACGTGGGTGAGAGCAGAAAACCGCTTGCCAAAATTGCATCCGGCGGTGAGCTTTCAAGGATTATGCTTGCCATAAAAAATGTTCTGGCAGGGTATGATAATGTTAAAACTGTTATTTTTGACGAAGTAGACACGGGCGTGAGCGGAAGTGCCGCTCAGAAAATAGGCGAAAAGCTCTATGCAATGTCGGGAGAGTGCCAGGTGCTTTGCATAACTCATCTTCCGCAGATTGCCGCTCTTGCCGATAATCATTATCTTATTGAGAAAACTGTTGGCGGCGGAAGAACTCGCACAGATGTGCGCATTTTAAGCCGGAGTGAGCGTGTGGAAGAAATTGCCCGCACACTCGGAGGCGCCTCCGTTACGGAAATTGCAAAGGAAAATGCTTCTCAGCTTCTTTTTGATGCTGAAGAAATGAAAAATACTAAATAACGAAAGGTTTGATTAAAATGGCTGCAAAAGATACAAGAAGAGATAAACATAATTACTACCTCGACATAGCTGAAACAGTTCTTGAAAGAGGAACGTGCCTCAGAAGAAATTACGGTTCAATTATCGTAAAGAACGATGAGATTGTGTCGTCGGGATATGTGGGCGCGCCGAGAGGAAGAAAAAACTGCATTGATTTAAAGTATTGTATGCGTGAAAAACTTGGTATTCCGAGAGGCGAAAGATATGAAATGTGCCGTTCGGTTCATGCGGAAATGAATGCCATAATAAGTGCAAAGCGCGAAGAAATGATAGGGGCAACATTGTATCTGGCAGGCAAGAACTATGCAACGGGAGAGCTCGTGGAAGATGCTATGTGCTGTGCTATGTGCAAAAGACTTGTTATTAATGCGGGAATTGAAAAGGTTGTTATAAGAGTGACCCGTGATGAATACAAGGTTCAGAATGTTGCAGACTGGATAGAAAATGACGATTCGTTAAACGGTGAATTCGGATATTAATCCGGAGGTGGACTGAATGTGGATAATAGACCGTTTTGAGGGCGGATTTGCAGTTGTTGAATGCGGAGAAAACGTTTTTAATGTGCCTCTTGATTCACTTCCTGACGGCGTGAAGGAAGGCGATGTTATATGTGTATCCGTGGATAAGGAAGAAACCGCCAAACGCCTGGAGAATGCACACAGCCTTATGAATAAGCTTTTTGGAGAAAACAGATGAAACAAACATCCCTTTGCTATATAGAAAACAACGGAAAGTATCTGATGATGCACCGAACCAAAAAAGAAAATGATGAAAATTCAGGAAAATGGATTGGCATCGGCGGAAAATTTATGGAAAAGGAAAGCCCTGAAGAATGTATGCTTCGCGAAACATTTGAGGAAACCGGAATAAGAGTTTCCAACTGGCAATACAAAGCAATAGTCACATTTGTTTCAGATGTTTATGAAACGGAACAGATGCATTTATTCACAGCCGTTTCGGATACGGATGGTTTTTCCGAATGTGCTGAGGGAGAACTCAGATGGATAAACAAAAATGAAATTTTTTCGCTCAACCTCTGGGATGGAGACAGGATTTTTCTGAGGCTTATGGAAGATGAAAAAATGCCATTTTTTTCACTGAAGCTTGAGTATGAAGGCGATAAGCTTATCTTGGCAGTTCTTAATGGCAGAGAGGATGTGCTTAGAAATGGGAATATTTGATGGAGTTCTCATATGTTCCGATATAGACGGCACTCTGACGTCGAACGGAAGAGTTTCCGAAGAAAACGTAAAACACATTAAATATTTCATGGAAAACGGCGGACTTTTCACTGTTTCAACCGGCAGATATCCGCAGTTTGTTTTTGAAAACAAATTCGGATTTGAACCCAATACATACGGTGTGGTTGTTAACGGCACGGTTATAAGCTCTTTTGATGAAAAGGAAATTATATACGACGTGAAGCTTCCGGTTGATTTTGCAAATGAGATTCTGGGTTATGCAAAATCCGTGTGGAAAGATTTTAACTACCGCGCCTGCGATATGCTTCATCAGGAAAACATTCTTGATGCGCCCATAGATTACGATACAAATAAAATTGTGTTTATTGCAAAGGAAGAAAGCACAGCTTTGGAAATGCTTTCGAAAATTCAGAAAAGATTTGAGGGGAAAGTTCACGTTTCGAGAAGCTGGCCGACAGGTGTTGAGGTCATATCCGCAGGTTCCGGTAAGGGCGTTTGCGTGAAAAAACTCAAAAAAATTACCGGCTCAGAGCTTCTCATATGTGTTGGCGATTTTGAGAATGATACAGATATGATAAAAGCGGCAGATATCGGTTATGCTGTCGGAAATGCGTCAGAATACGTCAAGGCGGTTGCAGACCGCATAACGGTTACGAATGATCAATCTGCCATTGCTGAAATAATAAAGATAACCGAAATGGAATTAAAGAAAGTCAGGGAATGAATTTTATGAACAAAAAAACACTTAAGGTACTCGAATTCGATAAGATTCTTGCAAGACTCTCCGAGTTTGCGGTTCTTGATATAACCAAGCAGAGAATTTCGGACCTTGAAGTTTCCGATAATATAAAAAAAATTAATCTTATGCAGGAAGAAACTGCTCAGGCGATTACTCTTTCAACAAAGAAAGGAAATCCGCCCATAATGTGTTCAAAGGATGTGCGTTCTTCGCTGAAACGTTCTCAGATGGGCGGAGTTCTTTCACCGGGTGAAATTCTTGATATAGGAAAGGTTTTAGATACTGCATCGAGACTTAAAAACTATCCGGATGATATTTCATGCGATACTCTTGAAGAACATTTTGAAGCGCTTTATGCAGACAAGAATCTGCAGCGCAGAATTTTTGAGTGTATTGTGGATTCAGAAACAATTGCAGACACGGCAAGCAGTGAGCTTCTTTCAATAAGAAGAGCTCTCAGCACAGGTGCCAATAAAGTCAGAGATATTCTTCAGGGGATAATATCGAGCCCAACGTATTCAAAATATCTTCAGGAACAGATTATAACCATCAGGGGCGACAGATATGTTGTGCCGGTTAAAGCCGAGTGCAAAGGGGAAATAAAAGGTATATTGCACGACACATCCTCAACAGGCGCCACACTCTTTATTGAGCCGATGGCTGTTGTTGAAGCAAACAATAAAATAAGAGAACTCAAAAACAAAGAGAAAGAAGAAATTGAAAAAATTCTCATGCAGCTTTCCGAAGAAATAGCTTCGGTTTCAAAGCTTATTGAAATGAGCTATCTTATTGTGTCGGAGCTTGATTTGTGTTTTGCAAGGGCAAAGTTTGCATTAAAATATGATGCGTTTCGCCCTGTGCTCAACGACAGCGGAAGAATAAACATCACAAAAGCCCGTCATCCGCTTCTTGATGCCAAAACAGTTGTGCCCACCGATATCCGCCTTGGAAGAGATTTCGACACGCTCGTTGTTACAGGCCCCAACACCGGCGGTAAAACAGTTGTGCTCAAAACCATTGGTATACTCACTCTTATGGCGCAGGCAGGGCTTCACATAACTGCAAATGAGGGAAGCGAGATTGCCATATTTAAAAACATTTTTGCCGATATCGGCGATGAGCAGAGCATTGAGCAGAATTTGTCAACATTTTCATCGCATATGGTAAATATTGTTGATATATTAAATCAGGCAGATGAAAATTCTCTTTGCCTTTTTGATGAACTCGGCGCAGGCACAGACCCTATTGAAGGTGCGTCGCTTGCTGTGAGCATACTTGAAAGGGTGCGCCTTATGGGTGCAAAAACAGCGGCCACAACCCACTATTCCGAGCTCAAAACATATGCTATGACCAATAAGAGGGTTGAAAATGCATCGTGCGAGTTTAATGTGGACACTCTCAAACCCACCTACAGACTTCTTATCGGTGTTCCGGGAAAGAGTAATGCATTTGCCATTTCAAAACGTCTCGGACTTGATGACGATATAATTGAAAATGCCAAAAAGTATATAAAAGCTGAAAACATTCAGTTTGAAGATATTCTCACAGACCTCGAAAGAAATCGCCGTAAGGCAGAGGAAGAGCGCGAAAAGGCGCATGCGTATAAGAAAGAAACCGAAAAGCTTAAAAGTGATACGGCGCGTAAGAATCAGCAGCTAACAGAAAAAACCGATAAGATTATAGAACGTGCCCACATAGAGGCCAGGGAGATTATAGAGAAAGCAAAAGCGGAGGCAGACGAACTTCTCAAAGAAATGAGAACTGCAAAAATGCAGGCAGATAAGTCAAAAATGCTTCGTGAAATGGAAGAGTCGAGAAGAAAGCTTGGCGAAAAGGCAAATTCGGCTTCTGCAAAAGCAATGAAATCTATGTTTAAGTCAAATGACCCGCATAAAGCGCCTAAGTCGGTTAAGCTTGGCGAGGATGTGCGTCTTGTTTCGATGAACCAAACCGGAACGGTTATTTCGCTTCCCGATGCCAAGGGGGATTTTCAGGTCAGAGTTGGCATTATGAAGCTTAAAACCAATCTTAAGGATGTTAGAAAAATTGATGATAATCCGCAACCGAACAGCAAAAAACAGAAACGTTCGGTTTCTCAGGGATTCTCAAAAACAATGAGTCTTTCTTCTGAGGTTGATGTTCGGGGAGAGACTGTGGATTCCGCTATTGTTGTTATTGATAAATTTCTGGACGATGCTCTTCTTTCATCGCTCGGTCAGGTGCGCATTATCCACGGTAAAGGAACAGGACTTTTAAGAAAAGGTATTCATGATTATTTAAAGAGCCTTTCTTATGTTAAATCCTACAGACTGGGTACTTTCGGCGAGGGAGACAGCGGAGTGACGGTTGTTGAATTGCAGTGATTAATTTTGATTTATCGGGATGATGAAACAAGGTTAGTGCGTTGTAGGGGACGATGCCCACATCGCCCCGTTATCAGAAAACATCGTACGTCCGGGACGATGTGGGCATCGTCACCTACGAGATTATTCAATTATCAAGTAACCCCATAAACCTGCTAAGAAAAGTCAAGATTATTTTTGAAAAAATTTTTTCTAAGCTAAAAAGTTAAAAAAGTGCATAGCAAACAGAGATAGCTAAAAGA
>JAZSOL010000285.1:0-3759 GCA_045536915.1 Clostridia bacterium | reverse complement strand
CACAGCTCATACCGCCAACACTGAATTTTTTCATCATATCACCTGCTGAAACTTTACCATTATAACATAATTATATACCTTGCGTAAGCATTTGTCAATTCGAATTCGATTTTTTGAGTTTCCCCATTTTGGGAAGAATTTTGATTTATCGGGCTGTTGCCCGATAAATCAAAATAGCTAAATTCGCCTTACGGCGAGCTAAATTACTTCGTAGCTAAATTGTGCTTTGCACAGCTAAATTGCCCTACGGGCAGCTTTAGGCGAATTTAATTTAGCTGTTTTGAAAAAACAATTTAGCTATCAAACGTAGTTTGATAATTTCGCTTTGAGCGTAGCTCAAAATTTAGCTATATCTCACCGCTAAATCAAAATTTATCAGCATCATATTATGCATACTTTTTTTCTCTTGCAATATCGCTGTATGCTTTGGCATTTATCCAGTATTCTGCAGTTTCATATGCACGGTATAGTGCCGTTATCATATATGAGCGTACGTTTACAGGTGGTGTTGTTATCTCCCTCATAGTCATATAAACGTTTTGTATGTGGTTATGTCTGAGCTCAAGAAATCTCTCGGCAACGAGTTCTTTCGGATAATCCTGCTTATTTATGCGTATGAACTCACTATCTGAACACACCACATCAGTTATAAGCTCCACTATTCCGTTTGTCCAGCTTTCACCAAAATCATATACGGCAGTTTCATAGCTTATATTTTCCTTAACAATATTTTTTATGAAATTATTTTTTTCAATCATTTCAATCGCATCTTTTTCAGATATGATATGATCAGATATGACTGAATCATTATTATTCTCTTTATTATTATTCTTATCATTATTATTACATTCCATTTCATTTACCTCTTGACATAAGCAGGATTGAAGTCCAAAAGTATCCGGCGTGGAATTCCTGAATTCCTCCTCAAAGACTTCTGAATCTGAGAAGTCTTTGGTGTGGAAGTCTGAAATATCGTCAATTGGATTAACATATATTATACTCGGTTTTCCCTGCCCCTGTTTCCTTCGCTCTATAAGTCCTGTGCCCATATGGGTCTCAAGCTCACTTAAGAGCTTTACGGCAAAGGTGTGGCTGCAGGATAGCTGAGCTGTTATTTCCTTTACAGTGTAGTATATATAGATTCTTCCGTTTGCATCAATACGGTTGTTTTTCTTTGAAAGCCTGAATCTGTCGAGCATGAGCATGTAGAGCATTTTTGCGTGAAGTGAAAGAGTGTTGTGGGGTGGTTGAAACAGAGCTTTTGGCAACATATAGAATGTATGGATTGATTTTTCTTCGCGGTTTGTTTGCATCATCAAAACAAAACCTCCTTTTTCATGAATTTTATTGTATATCTATATTATACAACAAAACAAAAACAAAAAAGGACGGATTTTTTTTAAAAACGAAACAGTCTCTAAGCCTTGAAATATAAGAAGTTGAAATGGGTGGTTCGTAAAAAACTCAACGATGAGGAGATTTTGATTTATAAAATCACTTGTAAATACAGTTGAAACGTGGTATAATACATATAAATTATTTTTTAAGGATATTAGATATGAACAAATACGATTCCAGACCTATAGGTGTATTTGATTCAGGACTTGGCGGAATTACGGTTCTCAAAAAGCTTGCTCAGATTATGCCTAATGAAAAATTTATATTTTTCGGAGATTCAAAAAATGCTCCATACGGCACCAAAAGCATTGGCGAAATTCTTGCTCTTTGCATTTCCAACGCAAAGAGGCTCATTGAAATGGATGTTAAAGCAATTGTTATTGCATGCAACACAGCAACGAGTGTTGCGGCGGAGTCTTTGAGAAACAGTTTTGATATTCCCGTTATAGGTATTGAACCGGCAATAAAACCCGCCGCCGTTAACCATCCGGACGGGAAAGTTCTCGTTATGGCAACTCCCGTTACCTTAAAAAAAGAAAAATTCGTTCACCTTATGGAAAACTACCGTGACATGGCTCAAATTATACCTCTCCCATGCCCGGGTCTTGTGGAAATAATAGAAAAGGGAGTTATTTCCGGACAAGAAATCAACAGCTATTTAAAAGAACTGTTTTCGCCTTATGAAAATGAAAAAATAAGCGCAGTTGTTCTCGGATGCACTCATTATCCATTAATAGCAGATTCAATTAAAAATGAATTTGGATATGATGTTGATATCATCGACGGTTCACTCGGAACTGCAAAAGAAACCAAAAGAAAGCTCGACGAATACAAAATCAATGCCTCGCCGGAGCAAAAAGGCAATATTGTGTTTATAAGCAGTTTGAATACCGACGAAGAAATAAATCTGATGAAAAAACTTTATGGAATATAACCGCTCATTCCGGCAGGCTTTATTCGCTTGTGCATACTATAAATCAAACGGTTATTTAGCAGGTTTTTCCAAAGACTTGCACAAAAGCCCTGCACATCGGTTTGTGCAGGGCTTTTGTGCAGCTTCGGGTTCGATTTATCAATTCTGAATCATTTTTTCCTATTCCCCAACAAGGGACTGTAAAAAATTCGCAGATTTTTTACAGTCCCTTCTTAATCACCTAACACATTTTATCCAAATCATCAATCACACGTGCTATTGCGTGTTCTTCGTTGCTCACTGTGATGAATTTTGCAGAGGCTTTAGCTCCCTGCGATGCATTTGAAACCGCATAGCTGATACCTGCCGTTTTGAGCATGGAAATATCGTTGTCGTTATCCCCTATTGCAACAATATTTTTAATATCAATTCCGAGTATCTGAGAGAGTTTATTGATTAAAAGTCCCTTGCTCGCGCCCTTTGGAAGAATTTCAAAATATTCTTCGTCTGAACGGATAAAGTCATATTCAGATGCATGAGGATGGTTTATTATATCTTTTGCAACAGCTTCAATTTCTTCAGATTTTGCAGCAAAAAGTATTTTTGCAATCGGTTCTTTAACGTCATTATAGTGACACACAAGATTTTCAAAACCCTCATCGGTTCGATGCTTTTCAGTGGCTTCGCTTTTCTTGCAAAAATATATTCTGTCGAGCATATTGACCTCAATACCAACCTTTGGAAATTTATTGTCAACATATTCCACAAGCTCCATAACAGACTTTGAAAGCTCTGTTGACCACAAAAATTCTTTTTTATTGCAATCGTAAAGCGCAACACCGTTTATGCATCCAATTGGCGCATTCGGAGTTATCTGTTCAAGAACAAGCCTTGCGCCGAGCGGAATGCGTCCTGTGATAAATGTGAAAAGTCCACCCCCGGATTTAAAATATTCAATTGCCGCTTTGTTTTCTTCCGATATTGTTTTGTCATACTTAAGCAATGTTCCGTCAAGGTCCGATGCTATAAGAAGTCCTTCAAATTTTTTCATATGCTCAATTCCTCTTTGTAGATTATTAAATATAAAAGAATAATATCAGAATTATATTTATATGTCAAGGGAATCGTAGAATTTAGCAAATGCAACAACTTAAAAATCATATTTTTATTGGAACACTTAAAATTATATACTATAATTACTCTATGTAATATTTCACAGCTTCGCGATTTTCTTAAATTCAACATCAACATAAATTTCAAAAAATTTTGAGTTTCCCCATTTTCCAAAAATAAAGTCTCTAAAAATCGCACAGATACACGATTTGGAGTGAATCTAAAAATGAAATTACAATGTGGATAAATTTAGATTTATAGGGGAGATGAAACAAGGTCAGTGCGTTGTAGGGGACGGCGTCCTCGACGTCCCGAAACCCCGATGAAACGGGACG
>JAZSOL010000135.1:0-21087 GCA_045536915.1 Clostridia bacterium | reverse complement strand
GTTCTGGACTTTTTTTACATTCCCTTTTTATTACATAGGAATTTGCGTCAGCGGTTGCTTGCAACAACAAAATTTTCCTTGTGAAAATGAGAGTGAAGCAAACGTTTAATTGACAAAGTCAATTTTGTTCCATAAAATAGTTTTGATTGAGGTGAATGCTTATATGTTCAATGCAAATTATGAAATGTTTAAAAGCAGTGTAATCGGTAAGAATGTAATGGTTTTGGGGCTTGGTATAAGCAACGTTCCGGCTATTGAGTTTTTGAGCTCCATAGGTGCCCGCGTAACCGGGTGCGACAGGAATACTTCCGATAAGTTTGATGCACCCATATTAGAAAGAATAAAGAAAAATTGCGCAAAGCTTTATCTTGGAGATGATTATCTTGGCCATCTTTGTGAAGCGGATATAATTCTGAAATCTCCCGGAATAAAGGTGAGCACTCCTGAAATTCAGGAAGCAATCAGTATGGGCAAAACGGTAACGAGTGAGATTGAAATTTTTATGTCGCTTTGCCCGTGTAAGGTAATAGGGGTAACGGGAAGCGACGGCAAAACCACAACCACAACCCTTATATATGAAATGCTTAAAGCCGGCGGGTACCGTGCTCACGTTGGCGGAAATATTGGAAAACCGCTTCTTGGCAGTCTTGAGGAGATATATGAGGATGATATGGTTGTTTTGGAGCTTTCAAGCTTTCAGCTTCAAACAATGAGACTTTCTCCCGAGGTTGCTGTTATCACGAATATCACTCCGAATCATCTCGACTATCACGTTGATATGGATGAGTATGTGGAAGCAAAGTCGAATATTTTTAAATACCATAATGAAAAATGCCGCATTGTTTTAAATGAAGATAATGCACATACCAGAAATATATCAGAGACATATCAGTATGAATGTGATATGTTCAGTTCATGTAAAGAAACCGACGGTGCATATATTAAAAACGGTATGATATACTATAAGCATAAGCCAATCCTTGACACGGCACGCATAAAAATCAAAGGAAAGCACAATATCGAAAACTATATGGCGGCAATATGTGCAGTGCGCCCGTTTGTGAGCGAAAAAGCAATAGACTCTGTGGCAGTTAATTTCGGCGGTGTTGAACACAGAATGGAATATGTCCGCCGTCTTGACGATGTTGTTTTCTACAACGACTCCATAGGTTCTTCTCCAACGAGAACCATTGCCGGTCTTGATGCTCAGCCTCCCGGAAAAATTGTTCTTATTGCCGGAGGCTACGATAAAAACCTTGCTTTTGATAAGCTTGCTCAGAAAATATATGAGAAAGTAAGCGTGTTGGTTCTGATGGGGGATACTGCATCCAAAATTGAAGCAGAAGTAAATTTTGTTTGCGCAAATAAAAAGACTCTTCCCATTGTTAAGGTTAAAGATATGAATTCAGCAGTCAAATCCGCTTTTGCACTTGCAAAAGGCCTGAAGCCTGCGGAGAATAATGTTTCTGTTATTCTTTCGCCGGCTTGTGCAAGCTTTGATATGTATAAAAACTTTGAAGTGCGGGGAAATGACTTTAAAAAAGAAGTTAATTCACTGAAATAAGAGGTATAATATGAATATAGCAGGATATGTAAAAACCCTGACTCAGAAAAATGCGGTTTCGGGTTGTGAACTGGCTTTTTCTCAATATCTGCAAAAGATATTAAAGGAAAAATGCGGCGAAAGCTTCATAGACCCTATGGGTAATGTGATTGGAGTAAAAAAATCAAAAACCGGTTGCGGTTCGGTTATGCTTGAGGCTCATATTGATGAAATCGGACTTATGATAAAATATATTGACGAAAACGGGTTTTTGTATTTTGTTCCGGTTGGCGGCATCGACCCGAGGATTCTGCCCGGAAGTCAGGTAACGGTTCACGCAAAGAAGGATTACGTTGGCATCATAGGAGCCAAACCTCCTCACGTTATGACTCCTGAGGAGTATGACACGGTGCTTGGCTGCGATATGCTCTATATTGATGTGGGAATGGATTCTAAGGAAGCAAAGGAAAATATTTCTTTGGGAGATGTTGTAACATTCAGCGGTGAATACACTCCTCTTATCAATAACTTTGCATCGGCAAAGTGTATGGACGACAGGGCATCTGTTGCAATTTTGCTGAGTGTTCTCGATATGCTTTCCAAAACAGAGCTTGAATACGATTTGTATGTGTGTGCGTGTGTTCAGGAGGAAGTGGGTCTTAGAGGTTCAACTGCGGCGGCATTCAGGGTTGAACCGGATTTTGCAATTGCAATTGATGTTACCCATGCCACAACCCCCGATGAATCAAAGGGTACTTTCAAATGCGGTTGCGGACCTGTTGTGTGTAAGGGACCGAATATCCATCCTGCTCTTGTTGAATCGTTTATAACTGTTCTCAAAAAACAGGATATTTCATATGAGATAGAAATTGAAGGCGGTAACACGGGTACAGATGCATGGGCAATCCAGACGGCGCGTGAAGGAATTCCCACGATGCTTCTTTCGCTACCGCTTAAATATATGCACACGCCGATTGAAACGCTTTTAATTGACGATGCACGCATATGCGCAGAAGCCATTAAGGCATTTCTTGAATCATTCAAAAGAACGGAGGATGTGCTTTGCTTCTAAAAATACTAACAGAGATAGATGCTGTTTCGGGAAACGAAAAGGAACTTTCGCATTTTTTAATTTCTCAGTTTTCAAGCTACGCAGATGAAATAATAAAAGATTCTATGGGGAATCTTGTGTTTTTCAAAAAAGGCTTAAATCCTTCAGGTAAAAAAGTTGCTCTTTTTGCTCATATGGATGAGGTTGGAATGATTGTTACGGATATTACCGAAGATGGATATATAAAATTCAGTGCAGTTGGCGGACTTGATGACAGAATATTGCTTTCTCAGAGGGTGTCTGTTGGTAAGTCTAAGCTAAACGGGGTAATAGGTATCAAGGCGGTTCATCTTCAGTCTAAGTCTGAACGAAAAGACGTTGTAAAGATAGACAGTATGTATATTGATATTGGTGCAAAATCCAAAGAGGATGCCGAAAAGTATGTTGAGAAAGGCGATTATATTGCTTTTAAATCGGATTTTGTGAAACTCCACGGTAAGCGCTTCAAGGCAAAAGCCCTTGACGACAGGGTAGGGTGCGCAATTCTCACGGAGCTTTTGAAAAACACCTATGATGAAGATATTTATTTTTGTTTCACCGTTCAGGAAGAAACAGGGTTAAGAGGGGCACGTGTTCTGACCCGCCGGTTAAATCCCGATGTGGCAATAATTCTTGAAGCCACAACCTCTTCGGACACGGCGTTTTGCGACAAACATCTTTATGCAACCATGCTTGGAAAAGGTCCGGTTGTTTCGCTTATGGACAGACAATCTTATTCAGATAAGCTTTTGAACCGGTTTGTAACATCTCTTGCAGACCGCAAAGAGATTGGGTATCAGTATAAGCTCACTGCAAACGGAGGAAACGATGCCGGTGCAGTTCAGACATCCGCGTCCGGATGCAGAGTGTGTTCGATATCACTTCCGTGCAGATATATTCATTCTCCGATGTCTGTTGCTGATATGGGAGATTATGATGCAATGAAATCGCTTGTGGAAGAATTTTTGATTCATGCCCACGAATTTTTGAATGAATCGCAAAAGGAGGAATGCTAAATGGAACTTTTGAAAAAACTCACATCTGCCACAGCCGTATCCGGCAGTGAAAACAGCATACATTCCATAATTGAAAAAGAAGTGTCGCCTTATGTTGATGAAATCTATACCGACTCTATGGGAAATCTTATTGCCCACAGGAAAGCAAACGGCAAAAAGCTTATGCTTTCGGCTCATGCCGACGAAATAGGGCTTATGGCGAACTATATTGATGATAACGGTTTCGTCAGATTTGCCGCAGTTGGCGGAGTGGATTTATATTCGGCCTTGTATCAGAGGGTTGTTTTTGAAAACGGAACCGTTGGAGTTGTTGCATATGAAACAAAAAAAGATGTGAAAAAAGAACTGAAAAATTCAACAATGTATATTGATATAGGCGCTTCGGATAAGCAGGAGGCGGAAAAGCTCGTTAAAGCCGGTGATACTGCGGCGTTTGCCGGTGATTTCAAACTGAGGGGGAATACGGTTGTATCAAAGGCTCTCGACAACAGGGCAGGGATATATATTCTCATTAAAGCACTAAAAAAAATAAGCCTTAGTCCGTTTGATTTGTATTTTGTTTTCTCTTCTCAGGAAGAAATAGGCTTGCGCGGAGCACGCACCGCAGCATATTCAATCGAACCTGATGCCGCAATTGCCGTTGATGTTACCTCAAGCGGCGATACGCCCGGATGCGAAACAATGGACGTAAAGCTTGGAGGCGGTGCCGCAATAAAAATAATGGATAAATCCCTCATTGCCCATAAGGAAGTGAGAGAAGGAATGCAAAAATGCGCACGCAAAAACTGTATTAAATTCCAGCACGAAATTCTCACCTTCGGCGGAACCGATGCCGGAGCAATGCAAACCTCAAAGGGAGGATGCCTCACAGGTGCAGTTTCTCTCCCGGTTCGCTACGTTCACACTCCATGCGAAACTGCGGATATCGGAGATATTGAATCATGCATATCTCTTGTAACAGAGCTTTGTAAGGTTGACCATTTTTTTGAAAGATAAAATTTGAAAGGGAACTCTCAAAAGGGTTCCTTTTTGTGTTGTTTTGGTCGAAAAACCGACAAAAATCACAAAATATTGTGGTTTATAGGTTTCGATTCTTCTTAATACTACTATTGACAAAATAAGGCGGAAATGATATTATTCATATATAAGTAAAAATATAAATAACAATATGATAAGCAGGTGATACATATGGATTTTAAACAATGGAACGGATTTAAAAAAAGCAGATGGGACAAGGAAATAAATGTTTCTGATTTTATTAAATCAAACTATACCTTGTATGAAGGTGATCATTCATTCCTTTCGGGTCCCACAGAAAGAACAAAAAGAATCAATGCAAAGGTTCAGCAACTTTTGAAAAAAGAGATTCAAAACGGCGGTGTTCTGGATATCGATACCGAACATGTGAGTTCTCTTTTGGCATATCCTGCAGGATATATCGATAAAGATGATGAACTCATTGTTGGTCTTCAAACAGATGAACCGTTAAAACGCGGACTCAATCCCTTTGGCGGAATGCGTATGGCGAGAAGTGCGGTTAAGGCATATGGTAAAGAGGTTTCGGAAGAAATTGAAAAAGCCTTTTCTTTCAAGACAACCCACAATGACGGTGTTTTCAGAGTATATGACGATGAAATGAAAAAAGCGCGTCATTTCGGAATTATTACCGGGCTTCCCGATGCCTATGGCAGAGGAAGAATAATCGGAGACTATCGCCGTGTTGCTCTTTATGGTATAGATAAGCTCATTGAGTTCAAAAAGGCAGATAAGGCAAAATATTCAAAACGTCTTATGGATGTTAATAATATCAAGCTTTGTGAAGAGCTTTATTCTCAGATAGACTTTCTTAAAAAGCTTAAAGATATGGCAGCACTCTACGGATACGATATATCCGAACCTGCATCCAATATGAAAGAGGCGGTTCAGTGGGTATACTTTGCTTATCTTGCGGCTATAAAGGAGCAAAATGGTGCGGCAATGTCGCTCGGAAGAGTAAGCACATTTCTTGATATTTATGCCCACAGAGACCTCGAAGCAGGAATAATAGATGAAGCAACCGCTCAGGAATATATTGACGATTTTGTTCTTAAGCTCAGAATTGCACGTCAATTAAGAACTCCTGAATATAACGAACTTTTCGGCGGTGACCCCACATGGGTAACTGAAGCTGTTGGCGGTATAACAGAAAATGCAAAGCCTCTCGTTACCAAAAACTCATTCAGATTTTTAAACACTCTCTATAACCTCGGAACAGCGCCCGAACCGAACATCACGGTTCTCTGGTCGGAAAACCTTCCCGAAAACTTCAAGAAGTTCTGCGCAAAGGTTTCAATCGATACCGACTCGATTCAGTATGAAAATGATGATGTTATGCGTCCGATATATGGTGATGACTATGCTATAGCATGTTGCGTTTCTGCTATGAGAGTTGGTAAGCAGATGCAGTTCTTCGGTGCAAGATGTAACCTTGCAAAGCTTCTCCTTTTGGCATTAAACGGCGGACGCGATGAAAAAACCGGCGAACAGGTAGGACCTGAGGGTGAGGTTTATAAAGGCGAATATCTTGAATATGAAAGAGTAATTGAGCTTTTTGAGAAATACAGCGAATGGCTCTGTGCACTTTATGTTAATATTTTAAACATTATTCATTTTATGCACGATAAATATTCCTACGAAAAAACTCAGATGGCTCTTCACGATACTGAGGTTGAGCGTTTTCTTGCCTGCGGTGTTGCCGGTCTTTCGGTTATTGCAGACTCTTTGAGTGCAATTAAATTTGCAAAGGTTAAACCAATCAGAAACGAAAACGGACTTATTATGGATTTTGAAACCAACGGTGATTTTCCGAAATACGGAAATGACAACGACGATGTTGATTCAATTGCCGTGTATGTTCTCAAAAACATATATGAAAATATTAAAAAGATTCCGGCCTACAGAAATGCTATTCACACTCTTTCAGTTCTTACCATTACATCGAACGTGGTGTATGGCAAAAAAACAGGTGCAACTCCCGACGGTAGAAAAGCCGGCGAACCGTTTGCTCCCGGTGCAAATCCGATGCATGGAAGAGAATGCTGCGGTGCTCTTGCTTCCCTCAACTCGGTTGCAAAGCTTCCGTATTCAATATGTCGTGACGGTATTTCCAACACCTTCTCTATTTGTCCGGAAACTTTGGGCAAAACAGAAGACGAAAGAATAACCAATCTTGCAAACGTTCTTGAAGGATATTTTAATCAGGGTGCTCACCACATAAACGTAAATGTTTTAAACCGTGAAAAGCTTATTGATGCATATAATAACCCTGAGCTTTATCCGAACCTCACAATCAGAGTTTCAGGCTATGCGGTAAACTTTGTGCGTTTAAGCCGCGAACAGCAAAAAGAAGTAATATCCAGAACATTCCACGAGAATATCTGAAAAGTAAGTTATTAAATAAATTAAACGATAAGGCAGGTAAAACAGATGAAAAAGCTTATGCTTGGAAATGAAGCCGTTGCAAGAGGTGTGTATGAAGCCGGCGTTACGGTTGTTTCTTCTTATCCCGGTACTCCCAGTACGGAAGTTACCGAAGTTATTGCAAAACAGTATGATGAAATTTATTCCGAATGGGCTTGTAATGAAAAGGTTGCAGCAGAGGTTGCAATCGGAGCAAGTTTTGGCGGTGCAAGAAGTATGACCGCTATGAAGCACGTTGGCTTAAACGTTGCCGCAGACCCGCTCTATACCGCATCCTACACAGGTGTTAACGGCGGTATGGTTGCTGTTGTGGCAGATGACCCCGGTCTTCACAGCTCTCAGAACGAACAGGACACAAGAAATCACGCAAAAGCATCGAAAATTCCGGTTATTGAACCCTCCGACAGTCAGGAGTGTAAGGAATTTATGCGCATGGCATACGATTTCAGTGAAAAATTCGATACCCCTGTAATCCTCAGACTCACCACAAGAGTTGCGCATTCCCAGAGCCTTGTTGAGCTTGGTGAAAGATGTGATTATAAACTCAAAGATACTCAAAAGAACCCCGGTAAATATGTTATGATGCCCGCAATGGCAAAGGTTCGCCATGAGATTGTTGAAAAGAGATGCGAGGATATTGCAGATTACGGTTATGATTGCCCGTTTAATAAAATGGAAATCAACAACACCAAAATTGGTGTTATAACCTGTGGTATTTCCTATCAGTATGCAAAAGAAGCTCTTCCGGATGCAAGCTTTTTAAAACTCGGTATCACATATCCGATAAGTGCAAAGCTTGTTAGGGAATTTGCTTCAAAAGTGGAAAAAATTTATGTTATAGAAGAGCTTGATCCGTTTATCGAAGACTTCTGCCGTTCAATAGGCATTGAAGTTACCGGAAAAGAAATTTTCACTCTTCTCGGTGAATACAATCCTCAGATGATAAGAAAGGCAGTTCTTGGCATAGACGGTCCCGAATGTCTCACAGTTGACGAGCAGATTCCCGTTCGTCCTCCGGTAATGTGTCCCGGATGTCCCCACAGAGGAATGTATTATATTTTAAAGAAATTAAAACTCAGAGTGTGTGGTGATATCGGATGCTACACCCTCGGCGCACTTGCTCCGCTTTCAAGTGTGGACTATTGCGTATGTATGGGTGCCGGTATTGGTATGGCTCACGGTATGGAAAAGGCAAGAGGCGCAGAAGATACCCAAAATGTTGTTGCAGTTATCGGCGATTCAACCTTTATTCACTCCGGTATCACAGGTCTTATTGATATTGTTTACAACAAAGGTATGTCAACTGTTATCATTCTCGATAACTCCATAACCGGTATGACAGGCCATCAGCAAAATCCCACAACCGGCTACACCATCAAAGGCGAGCCCACAAGAAACGTTGACCTTGTTAAGCTTGCAAATGCCGTTGGTATTGAAAGGGTAGTTGTGGCAGATCCGTTTGACCTTGAAAACTTTGAAAAGGTTGTCAGGGAAGAAATTGCGGCAAAAGAGCCTTCGGTTATTATTTCTCAGCGTCCGTGTGCACTTCTTAAAACTGTAAACTACGGTGCACCCTGCGTAATCGATGAAGATAAATGCAAAAACTGCAAAATGTGTATGGGTCTTGGTTGCCCGGCAATTTCTGTTAAGAACGGAAAAATCAGAATAGATAATTCTCAGTGTAATGGTTGCACACTTTGTATGAATGTGTGTAAATTCGGTGCAATCAGAAAGGCGGGTGAATAATATGAGCAATGTTATGATAGTTGGTGTAGGCGGTCAGGGAACGCTTCTGGCAAGCCGTATAATCGGTAATGTTGCCATAAAGGCAGGTTATGACGTTAAGGTTTCAGAGGTTCACGGTATGAGACAGAGAGGCGGAAGCGTTGTTACTTATGTAAAATATGACAAAAAGGTTTATTCACCGCTTATTTTTGAGGGTGAAGCCGATATTCTTCTTGCCTTTGAAGAACTCGAAGCCTACAGATGGCTTCCGTATTTGAAAAAAGACGGCAAACTCATTGTAAACACTCAGAAAATGGACCCTATGCCCGTTATAACCGGCGCTATGCAGTATCCGGATTCAATAATTGAAAAAATAAAAAATAAAACTTCAAACGTTGTGGCTTTTGATGCTTTAAGCGGTGCGATAGAAGCCGGCACCGTAAAGGCTGTGAACATCGTTCTTATAGGATGTCTTGCAAAGAACAGTGAGGTTGAAAAAGAAGTGTGGATAGACGTTATAAAAGAAACCGTTCCTCCCAAATTTCTTGAAATCAACCTTAAAGCTTTTGAAATAGGCTACAACAGTTAAGGAAAAAGAAATGATAAAAGAATTATTAAAAAAGACCCACGGTTTTACCGACGAATTTCTTGAACTGTGCGATAAAGCCGATGTTAAAGCTCAGAAAGCTTATGAAAAAGCAGATGAAGTTTGTGCATACAATTCCCTTAAGGTTTTAAATGCATTTGCAAAGTATAATGTGTCGGAAGCGCATCTCGGCTCCACCACCGGATATGGCTATGATGACCTCGGAAGAGATACTCTCGATAAAATCTATGCCGATGTTTTCGGTGGAGAGGATGCACTTGTTCGCCATAACATAGTAAACGGTACTATGGCAATTTCAACGTGTCTTTTCGGCGTTCTGCGCCCTGGAGATACTCTCGTTGCCGCAACCGGTAAACCTTATGATACTCTTGAAGAGGTAATCGGCATCCGCGAGGGAAGCAGCGGAAATCTTAAGGATTTCGGAGTGAATTACCGTCAGGTTGATATGATAAATTCAAGAGTGGATTTTGACGGCCTGAAAGAAGCTATTGACGATAGCTGCAAAGCAGTTATTATTCAGCGTTCAAAAGGATATGACTGGAGAGATACATTCAGTGTTGACTATATTGGCGAAATCATAAGCTTTGTTAAAAATATAAGAGAAGATATTATCTGCATTGTAGATAACTGCTACGGAGAATTTGTGGAAACAAAAGAACCTCCAATGGTTGGCGCAGACCTCACGGTTGGCTCGCTTATTAAAAATCCGGGTGGCGGACTTGCTCAGTGCGGCGGCTATATTGTGGGAACAGAAAAAGCAATTGAACTTGTTTCCTACAGGCTCACTTGCCCCGGAATAGGCAGAGAGTGTGGCGCAAGTCTTGGTAATAACCGTACGCTGTATCAGGGATTCTTTATGGCACCTCAGGTTGTTGCAAATGCTGTTAAAACTGGAATTTTCTGCGCGGCATTGTTTGAAGAACTCGGCTATGAGGTAAATCCCGTGTGCACCGGATACCGTGCTGATATCATAACATCAGTCAAACTCGGAAGCGAAGAAAAGCTATGTGCATTCTGTCGCGGAATTCAATCAGGCGCACCTATCGACAGCTACGTTGTTCCCGCACCCTGGGATATGCCCGGATATGAAAATAAGGTTATAATGGCGGCGGGCGCTTTTGTTCAGGGTTCGTCCATAGAAATTTCGGCAGACGGTCCGATTGTACCGCCTTATATTGCATATTTTCAGGGCGGACTAACATTTGACACAGGCAGGGTTGCAATTATGCTTGCGGCGTCGAATGTTTTGAAAATAAATTAAAAAGTGCCGCAAAGTAAACTGCTTTGCGGCTATATAATCTACTAACTGTCAAAATGGCAGTTAGTTGTTTCATTTTATAATATGCCCAAAAAGGAAAAGAGTTACTATGAATTTTAAAAATAAAATTAAAACTCTTATAACATCGCCTCAGATTTCACCTGAAGCACTTAAAAGCCTTGAGCACATGGGAATTAATGTGTATTTTTCGTGCTGTAATCCAAATGTTCTTCCGCCTCTTAGCCACCACACGGATATGCAGATTGCAAATGTTGGCGGTAAGCTTGTTTGTGCTCCTGAATGTTATGAGTATTATCTGAAACTTTTAAAAAATGAAAATACCGAAATACTGGTTGGAAATACAGTATTAACAAGTAACTATCCCGGCGATATTGCATACAATATTATTATTGCCGGGAATTTGGCGATTCACAATTTCAATCACACCGATTCCGTTGTTTTAAATAATCTTGGAGGCAGAAAACGCATAAATGTGTCTCAGGGTTACACGGCATGCACTTTATGTATGCTAAGCGAAAATGCATTTATAACATCGGATAACGGGATATATAAAGCACTCAACAAGTACGGTGCCGATGTTTTGCTCACAAACGATTCATTAATCCGCCTCGACGGATTTGATCACGGTTTTTTTGGCGGTTCGTCAGTTATGATTTCAGATGACGTTCTTGCCGTAAACGGCGATATATCAAAGCATCCCGATTGTGAAAAAATAATTGATTTTTGTGAAAATCACGGTGTGGAGATTGTGTCTCTTTCTTCGGAAGTGATAACTGATATCGGTTCATTTATTCCCGGCGAATAGATAATGTTTAAAAGGAGAGGTTCCGTCGTGAATATTACTCTCTACTTTGTCGGCAACGAAGAACACCTGAAATATTTTGCTTCTGTTTTTGACACAGATAACATAATATATGAAGTCAGCAGATGCTTTATGGGATATTGCATTGAGCTTGAATGCGAAAAAAAATATATGCAGACTGTTTCGTTTTACGTCAGCGGATTTATAATAGAATTTTATCTTAAAGAAGCCATATTATCAAAAATATATGAAGAATATGTGGAGCTTGATGTAAACGATGCTGTTGGACTTCTTTGTGAAATGTTGTCAAATGTGTGTGACACGATTATATACAAAATGGTTTTCGATATCCTCCAAAAAGGCGGAAAACTAAGTATCGACAGTTTTATTATATTCAATATCAAACAAATAATGCAGAATGTGTATGAAAAAGTTGATATTTTGGCAGAAAATGTTCTTGTCCGTAAGGAAAGAGAAGAGTTTATTTCTATGCTTAAAACATATTCAGGTCTTAATTTCAGAAAATGTTCGGATGCATTCGTTGAGTTTTCCGATGAAAATATGTGCACCGTGGTATTGGATAACAACAAAACCGATGCTGAAACTATGGATACCGATAATCTTTTAAGCGTACTCACGGAGTATTCGCCGAAAAATATTGTTTTGAAAAATCCGGATTCGAGTCCCGTGATTTCAAAACTTCTGAAAGATGTTTTCAAAGGGCGCATTTTGGAAATTAAAACCTGAAAATAATAATTTTTTGATAAAAAACCCACAAAGCCCCATTGTAATAATATTGTAATATAAAAAGTTTAATATGATATTGACAAATAACACTATATATGGTTAAATATGAAATATAACACAATATATAGTGCTGTTTAGCACAAAGGAGGAGAAAAATGGTTAGCACGATACGTAAGAGAGATGGCAGAATAGAAAACTTTGAAAAAGAAAAAATTGTAAATGCCGTGCTTAAGGCTATGAACCATGAATTTGTTAATGATGTTAAGTTTGCAAATGACGTTGCCGATAAGATACAGAATATTGAAAAAGATGTTATAGAAGTGGAAGAGATTCAGAATCTCGTAGAGGTGGAATTAATGAAGTCACCCTACAAAAACGTTGCAAAAGCGTATATTCTCTACCGCGAAAAAAGAAATATTGCAAGAGGCAGAAAAACCTATGAAACATATATGGGCATCATCAATACCATTGCAAATGATGTAACAAAAGAAAATGCCAATATGAATACGGATACCCCTGCCGGTATGATGATGAAGTTTGCAAGTGAAACCTCTAAGCCGTTTGTGCTGGATATGCTTTTGTCGGATACAGCTAAGGATTATGTTAAGAGCAACTATATTCATATTCACGATGCAGACTATTATCCCACCAAATCGCTCACCTGTCTTCAGCATCCTCTCGATAAAATTTTTAAAGGCGGATTCCGTGCAGGTCACGGTTCGTCGAGGCCTGCAAAGCGAATTGAAACTGCGGCTATAATTGCGTGTATTTCAATGGAATCTATCCAAAATGAAATGCACGGCGGACAGGCTATTCCCGCTTTTGACTATTATCTTGCACCTTATGTGAGATACACCTTTATTGAAGAACTCGAAAAAATAGAAACATTAGAGGGCATAAGCCTTGCTGAATATAAAAAAGCTGAGATTGATGATTACGAAATTAAAAATCTTGAAGACCTCAGCGGAAGCGAAAGATATTTTCAGCATGCAATGAACCAGACTGTAAACCGCGTTCATCAGGCAATGGAATCATTTATTCATAATATGAATACCATTCATTCAAGAGGCGGAAATCAGGTTGTGTTCTCATCAATAAACTACGGTACAGATACATCTGCTGAGGGCAGATGTGTTATCCGTGAGCTTCTTAATTCCACATTAAGAGGTGTGGGAAACGGCGAAACTCCGATTTTCCCGATTCAGATATGGAAGAAAAAACGCGGTATAAACTATCTTCCCCAAGACCGTAACTATGACCTCTATAAGTTTGCCTGCAAGGTAACTGCGAAAAGATTTTTTCCGAACTTCCTTAATCTTGATGCAACCTTTAATCAGCATGATTCGTGGGATGTTTCAGACCCAGAAAGATTCAAGTATGAAGTTGCCACAATGGGTTGCCGTACCAGAGTTTTTGAAAACCGCCACGGAGAAAAGACTTCAATCGGAAGAGGAAATCTTTCGTTTACAACAATTAATATAGTAAAACTCGCTCTTGAGTGTATGAACATAAAAGATAAAGATGAAAAAATCAGTACTTACTTCAGAAAACTCGATAAATGCATTGACGTTGCGGCGTCTCAGCTTTATGACCGTTATTCATTCCAGAGAAGCGCTCTGAAAAAACAGTTCCCGCTCCTTATGAACGGAATGTGGGAGGGAAGCGATAATCTCGGATTTGACGAATCGGTTAAAAATCTTCTCAAAACAGGTACCCTGGGTATTGGTTTTATTGGTCTTGCAGAGGCTCTTATTGCTCTTACCGGCAAGCACCACGGTGAAAGCGAAGAGGCGCAAACGCTTGGGCTGAGAATCATACGTCATATGAATGAACGCATTAAGGAAATTGCCAACGAAAAGAACCTTAACTATAGTCTCCTTGCAACTCCTGCCGAGGGCTTGAGCGGTAAGTTTACCAGAAATGACCGCAGACAGTTTGGTATGATTAAAGATATCACCGATAAGGAATACTACACCAACAGTTCCCATGTTCCCGTGTGGTATAAATGCTCTGTTGAGCATAAAGCCGAAGTTGAAGCACCGTATCACGAGCTTGAGGGCGGCGGTCATATTTTCTATGTTGAGCTCGACGGAGACGCAACCCATAATCCTAAATGTATTATGCAGACGGTTGACCTTATGGATAAATATAACATGGGATACGGCTCAGTTAACCACACGCGTGCAAGATGTCTTGACTGCGGATATGAAAATGCTCATGGTGATTTAAAAGAATGTCCGAAGTGCGGAAGTGAAAACATTGACGTTATCCAGAGAATAACAGGCTATCTTGTTGGAAGCGTAAACAACTGGAACAGCGCGAAAAAAGCCGAACTCCGCGACAGGGTAACTCACAATGTGTGAAACCGGTAAAACATATATCCGTGTTATGGATATAACATATTCTTCGTCGGTAGACGGCGACGGATTCCGTGATGTGCTTTTCGTAAGCGGATGTCCCCATAGGTGCGGGGGATGTCATAATCCCGAAACATGGGATTATGATGCAGGTACTTTGCAAAGTGCGGATGAGCTTTATCAAAAGCTCACAAAAAGCACCCTTACCGATGTCACGCTTAGCGGGGGAGAACCATTTGAGCAAAGCGAGGCGCTTGGTGTTCTCGTAAAAAAGATAAAGGAAACAACTAAAAAAAACGTGTGGGTATATTCCGGATATCTGTTTGAAGAAATCGCTTTGGATGAAAAAAAGAAAAAACTTCTTGAAATGTGCGATGTTCTGGTAGATGGGAGATTCGAAAAAGAAAAAGCAGATGAAGATTTGCTTTTCAGAGGTTCTTCCAATCAGAGGATAATAGACGTTCAGAAGTCTCTTAAGTCCGGCAAAGCGGTTTTATATGAATTGTTTTCCTGAAAATATATAAAAGCCACAACGGATTGTCTCGTTTTTTCTATTTGGGTTTGTTGCTTATAAATTCTATAAAAAACTCAAAAAACTGTTTACAAATCAAATAAAATGTAATATAATATATAATATCTTCGGGGCGGGGTGAGATTCCCCACCGGCGGTAAAGCCCGCGAGCCTTATGGTTGAACCGGTGAAATTCCGGTGCCGACGGTACAGTCCGGATGAAAGAAGATGCTAAGATTATATTTTATGCCCCGGTGAATTTTGTGTTCATCGGGGATTTTTTTGGGAGGATTTAAAATGAAAACCGATGTAAAAAAAATAACAAGCCTTGCTATGCTTTGCGCAATGGCATATGTACTAATGTTCGTCAGTAAAATAATACCTGCTGTTCAGGGGTTTTTGCAATACGATGCCAAAGATATTGCCATAACAATCGGCGGTTTTGTTTTCGGACCTTTGTGCGCTCTTATCATTTCATTTGTTGTGGCTTTTCTTGAGTTTTTAACCGTGAGCAGTACGGGACCTATAGGACTTTTGATGAATTTTATTTCAACAGCGACTTTTGCGTGCATTGCTTCTTTTGTTTACCGCAAAACCAAAACTCTCGGTGGTGCATTTTTGAGTCTTGGTCTTGCAACAATAGCACTCACCGCTGTAATGCTTCTGTGGAATTATTATATCACACCTCTTTATATGGAAGTTCCGGGAAGTGTTATCAAAACAATGCTTCCAACAGTGTTTTTGCCTTTTAACCTCGTTAAAGGTATAATAAATTCAGGCTTCATTCTCCTTTCGTACAGACCAATCGTAATTGCTCTTCAAAAAACCGGACTTGTTGGAAAAAATCATTCCGATAAACCAAAAAAGATTTTTACCCCTGCACTCGTGACGGGTATAGTTATCATATTAATATTTATACCTGTTATTCTTCGTATGGCAAATGTGATTTAATCAAAAAAGCTGTCGCTTTAAATTGGCGGCAGCTTTTTTGAATGGCACTTATCAGTTGCAGTTTCCCGGTCTGAATGATTCACAGTCTGTGCATTTTACTTCTGTGGGGTTTTGTTCGTGAGTTCCCACGTTGATTCTTTCAAGCGAACAGAAGTTTTCATTACCGCAGTGATACTGACACTGTTTTACGGTACAACCAATTGATTTGTTGGGATTACAGTTCATAATAATACCTCCGATATATTTAAAAAGCCGTTTGGCTTAATGTTATTATATCCGCAATTGCTCTTTATATACTTTAAAAGCACTTTCCTGAAATCTTTTTGTCGCATTCATTTTTCAGGCAGTTATAACATATTTCGTTTTTGCACTCTTTATTGTCGAAAAATTCTTCAATATTTTGAATGGTAACCGAAGCAATGTTTTCCAGAGCTTCTTTTGTGAGAAATGCCTGATGCGAGGTTATGATAACATTCGGCATTGAAAGAAGAGTTGCAAGCTTTTCGTCGCGGTCTGTAGCATCCGACATATCCTCAAAAAACACATCACCCTCTTCTTCATACACGTCGAGCGCCGCACCGCCGATTTTCCCGCTTCTGAGAGCTTCAATAAGTGCTTCGCTTTCAATAAGAGCACCTCTTGAAGTGTTTATTATATATGTTCCTTCTTTCATTTTATCAATTGATTTTTGGTTTATAATGTGTTTGTTTTCTTTTGTCAGAGGACAATGCAAAGAAATAACATCAGCTTCGGCACATAATGTGTCAAAATCAACATAGCTGATTTTATCGGACGACGGATACGGGTCGTAGGCTATAACTTTCATTCCGAAGCCTTCGCATATGTTTGCAAAAACTCTTCCTATTTTTCCGGTTCCTATAATACCCGCGGTTTTTCCGTGAAGGTCAAACCCTGTGAGCTTGTTTAAACTGAAATTGAAATCTCTTGTTCGTATATATGCTTTGTGAAGCTTTCTGTTGAGGCAAAGAAGCATTCCCATTGAGTGCTCTGCAACTGCATACGGAGAATATGCAGGCACTCTTGCAATATGAATTTTGCCGAATGCTGATTTGAAATCAACATTGTTATAACCAGCGCAACGCATTGCAATAAATTTAACACCGTTTGAATAAAGCGTTTCAATAACTTTTTTGTTTATAGTGTCGTTCACAAATGCGCAAACACACTCACATCCCGATGCCATTATTGCCGTATCTTCCGAAAGCTTGCTTTCAAAGTATTTGATGTATATCCTGTTGCCGTCCACACATTGGTCAAACCATTTTCTGTCGTATGGTTTAGTATCAAAAAAAGCTACCTTAATCATATTAAAATCCTTTCGATAAAATAATTCATATTTATTTTTGACATTAGATGAAAAATTATAAATTGAATTTTTTAATTCAATAAAAGTTTGACAACGATATTAATATGGAGTATAATAAATTCAATTGTGATGCCTGACGGTATAAATTAAAATCAGAGGTTTCATAAATTGTACCTTCGCCGCAATAGGGCAATTCAATTCGTGGAGCGAAAGCGAGAATTTATGGCTTTAGCCAATTCGTTAAAAAATATTGACATCTGGAATATACACTTTTTATAGCGTGTCGAATGATGTCGAAGTGTTAAAAGCTTCCCCTCAAAGGGAAGCCTTTAACAAAATAATTTTTTATCCAGACTTGACAAAAGTCGAATTATGTCGAAAGATGTCTGACAATGGGAAATTAAAGGAGGAATTATAATTATGGATCAGCCTATAAAAGATTGGGGATATGGTATTCCTGAATATACGGAAGATGACGTTTTGTCAGGATTAGAATTGCATGAGTTTTGCACAAATGTTGTAGCAAAATCAATGCAGGAAAACGGATATGCTATTGAAGGAATTATTGTAAATGAAAAACCTACTCAAGTGATTGCAAATAAAAACGGACAGAGATTTTTTGTTATAGTAGCAGGGGATATATATCCATATGAAGGGAAGATCTCTTATGGAATGAAAAAAAGATTCTCGGAGTTTTGTTTAAAACAAGGAGTAACACCGATGTTTGCTTCTGTAGGTTTGATGTCTAACGACCCTGTTAGAGCAGAAAGAGGGATTGCACTAAAATATGATGGATATTATATAAAATATCAAGGAAATGAAGATCTTTCTAAGATATCCATTCCTAAAAAGAAAGATGATGATTACAAACATTATTGCGTAGAAAAAATTATTGAAGCATACCAATCAGGATGCTTTGAAGAGTTATTTAAACTTTTCGACAGAAAAATCCAATTTCATTCTCAATGGGTATTAGAACCATTGATAGGAAAAAAAGAGGTTGTTAAGTATTTTAGAGGAAAAGGCGAGACTTTAAAGAAGTCAGATACAGTCATCAATGGTACAGTTGTAGAAATAAGTAGCGATTATAAAAAAACAGGAAATATTGTTTTGATGTCAGAACCGGGACAAGTTTGTGCTCTGGTGTCGCAGAAAGTAAATGGAAATACAAACTGGATCTTTATAAGTCCTAAATTTAATAAGAAAAATAAGATAACACAAATATCTCTAAATGATCCAGAATTATTCAATTTTAGATATTGTTATAAATTTGAATAAATTACATTTCCACTCGTGTCAAGTTTATACAATTTAAAAGATTAGTTTGCCGATTTTGATATTTACATATACTATCGGAGCGAGAAAATCCAGTATTCTCGCGGGTTCTAATGGAATTTTTGTAGGGAAAATTCAGTGAAAAAATCAGGAAAAATTAGTAGGTCCTATTATTCACTGTTCTCCTGACTTGACACGAGTAACAATTATGTCGAATGATGGAGAAAAATCAACACAAGAATGGTGGGATATATATGAAAATATTGTTTTCTGTTTTTAATGAGGATAGAGAGACTGATAAGACAGAATTTATTTTTTCTCAAGAAGTTGAGACTGAATGGAGCATTGAACAAATAGAAACGCACTTCGAACTGTTTGATCTTTTTCGTTCCAGCATTATAGCAGGGAAAAATTTATGTTTCTGGGATATTTACTTATTTTCTAACGACGCCCAAGATATTGTATTGAAAATAAAACAAATTCCAACGATGAAAATGCAAACTAGGATCGAAGCAATTAAATCTAGTTTTATAGTTGTTGAAGAATTCGATCCAGGAAATGCAGACAGTCCTCAATATCCTGATTGGAATAGTTGCACAATTTATGCCTGTGATAGATTTGAGTGTGGAGCAAGTGGTTTTTACTCTTTTTTAGTAAAAATTGTAGAACATCCACTGACACAGGGAACAATTACTAATTTTGCATATGATGTTTTAAAAAAGATTTTTGTAAGCATATTTTGTCGAAAGCATGATACACAAGCAGGCAAAAACAAGAAAATTTATTACTTATCGTTAGGTCGTTTTTATAAAAACTTTTCTCGTGCTATTAATATGAAAATATCAGACTTTCAGATGATTTCTTTAAGAAGATTAAAATTGGGGAATTTTAGAATTTGTGTACGGACTATTACAAATGAATATTACGAAGTTCGTTGTACGTTTACTGGAAAGATTGCAAGTTTTAATTTAATTGACCCCAACAGCGTAGATGTGTAATAAACTTGAAAAGTTTTTTTCAGTCTTGGCACGAACTTTATCGAATGTTGCTGAACGAGGTAGAATATGAAGAAAAAAGGTCTTATAATTATATTTTCTGTTTTGCTGATTCTCATTATTGCAAGTTTAGTTACTAAATATATTGACACGGCAAATGTATCGACAGGTCATGAGCCGGAATGTTGTATAAAAATTGTAAGTCAGGACGGCAGTAAGGTTACATATTGGGGACTTGGATATAAAGTAGTGAGATATGTCGGTATTTCTCCTGATGAGCCATACAAAAGCAATATTGGCGTTAAAATGGGCAGTTGGTTCATGAATTATGAAAATCCGACAAATGTGATCTTGGATGTCAAGTCTTTTGGAACAAACAACATATTCAAAGTTTCAGAAAAAGCGGATGTTGATTTCATTGCCAATTTGCTTAAAGACGCTAAATACATAAACGAGCCTTGTGACAGTATTGTAGATTATGCAATTACCTATGATAACGACACATACAATATTCTTATCAGTTGTAGTGAGATAAAAAAAGGAAATAAACAAGCTGATATATCCGATAAGGATATGGAAGAACTCGAAAGAATCCTTGTAACTGCAGTCGATAAAACTCGCATTTACACTTATGAAGAATCTGTGGAAGAAATGTCAAAACCATATCTTATGCTTGATAAAGAAAATCGAAAGTTTCAGTTCTTTTGGTCTATGTTCTCAAGCTATATTGCACAAGGAACATACGAGGTCGAAGATAACGAGATTATCTGTAAAACAGATGACGGAAATAATGTGTATACCTTTGAGATATTAGAGGGCGAAGGATATAAATTTATAGAAAGCAAATCATCGAGAATACCGAAGTATAAGTATTCAAGTGATGCAAAAGAAGCTCTTGCACCCGTTGTTGATGGAGCGACATTTGATTAAAAGTATTTTTTTCATGATATTAAAATGATTGTTTAAAAATGAGAGAAAAAGTAAACGAAATGTAAACAGAAAGGAAACTGCAATATGGCAAAAAATAACCAAATAGAAGTAAATGGTATTGATATTAAATATAAAAGATAAATAAAGCTGACTATATTTCTCTTACTGATATTGCCAGATATGCAAATCCGAAAGAGCCGAAGGTTCCAATTCAGACATGGATGAGAAACAAGGATGTTATTTCATATTTGGGGTTATGGGAAAAGTTAAATAATCCCGATTTCAAAGGTCTCGAATTTACGACCTTTGAAAATCAGGCAGGAAGAAATAGTTTTTATTTATCTCCACAAAAATGGATTGAAACAACGAATGCAATAGGCATAATTTCAAAATCTGGAAATAATGGTGGAACATTTGCGCATAGAGATATTGCGTTTGAATTTGCAAGCTGGTTAAGTCCGGAGTTTAAACTT